>CAVEPP010000121.1:5318-5892 GCA_963617605.1 Alloprevotella sp.
TTCTTTGATCGTGTCTGTCTTATAGATGAACTTCACGCTGGAGAGCAGCGTGAAGTTCATCTATAAGACAGACACGATCAAAGAATGATAATCTATCCCCGCGGCGCGCAAAGCACGGCAGGCAACACAAAAGCGCGGGAGTCGTATTTGACTCCCGCGCTTTTGCGCATTAGAAAAGCGTGCACACCCACGCGATCAGGGCGCTGGCAGGGATGTAGAGAAAAAATGCCGGACATGGTCTTTCATGTTGTATCCGAACTGGTGCGGCCCGCAGATGCCTTTGAGCTCCGGGTAGAAGTGGGGGAAGAAATTCGAGCGGGTGAGAAGCACCCAGTCAAAGAAGCCGATGTCGTAAATTTCCATGAGATAGAGCATGGCGAGGAACCGCGCAAAGAACTGCCAGAAGCCGAAGCTGTTTCTCACGCCGTCCCACGCGGCGAGAATGGCCGCACCGAGAAAGAGCGCGAGCGCGAGCGAGACGATGACCCAGCCGACGATGTGCGCGCCGGGGAAGCGCTCCTTTTTATCGGGGATCGCGGCAAGATTCTCCTTCGGCGCGGAGGAGAAGAAACGC
>CAVEPP010000122.1:0-5874 GCA_963617605.1 Alloprevotella sp.
GACCTGCTCGGCGGCCTCGCTGTTTGCGCTCTCCCTCTGACGTTTCCGCTCGGCAAGCTCACGCTTGAATTTGGCGGTGAGCTGGCGCGGCGCCGCGCGGCGTTTCCGCGTGCGCCTGTCCTTCTTTTTCGCCAGCTCGCGCCCGTAGTCTCGTTTCCGAATGTCCGGCATTATGAACCTCCTCGATGTGAAATGCGTCCCACGGTGGGATCTATTTCGGCGTATTTCTTCATTTTCATTCCCGCAGCGCCTCCGCGATCCCCGCCATAAGATAGTCGGCGCAGGGCAGCGCAATAGCGTTCCCCAATGCGCGGTAGCGGTGCAGAGATGGGATCAGCTCTCCATCCGCACCGTACTTTGTCCAGCCGTCCGGCAGGCCCATAAGACGCTCGCTCTCCGTTTCCGTGGGAAAGCGGACGCAGCCGCCCGCGGGATCGTCCTCATACCAAAAAGCAAAGGGCGTAACGTCGCCCGCTAAAAGAGTGGGAAAAGGGTCGTCTGGTCGTCCAAAGCTGCCAAGGAACTGCGCGCGGTTTCCGTGCTTTGCCGCGCCGCGCATCCGATAGAGCTGAAATGGTCGGAGGACGGGTACACGCCCCCCTGTTTCAATAACAGCGCCTCGATCACGCGCGGCGGCGGGCAGCCCGCCCGCTGTGCAAGGGCGAGGAAGTGCGAGCATTGCGCGGGGCTTAAACAGTATTTCGTGAGCACGCCGCCCTCCAAAATCGGCCACGAGGAAAATTCTCTGCCGCCGCGCCAGCCGTCCGGCGTCTGCCCAATAACGGGCGTCCATGAGCCGCCATGCGAGATCAGGGCGTCGCCCTCGCACCATTCCGGCGTTTGCCCATCGTCCATGAGCAGGCATTGGAACCTCGGCGTCCTCGAAAGTTCGGAGGACGGTTCTAAAATCCATCCCGTCATTTGATGAAAACGCTCCCATGACGTTCTCCCAAAGACAGATAATTGGAAATTTACCTCCACTTGCATCCCTCATTTCATATATGATCCGTATCGCATGAAAAAACAGGCTTGATTTCTCTCCGGCTAATCCTGTGCGCGTTCCGCACTGTGAGAGATTTTGGCACGGTGAGCCAAAGGCCAGCACATGGACGGCGGGCAGTTTCCCGCCGTTCAGCTTCGTAATATCGCCTAAATGCATCATATTGGGGAAGTGCCGCATGGTAATGGAGATCGGGTATTTCTCGATCTCACTCGCCCAGACCGGCAGGATGCCGCACCGCTCCGCCGCCAGCGGGAACACGCCGATGCCGTCAAAGAGACTTCCTAACGTGAGCATGGCTGACCGCCCCCATCAGGAAATGCGTCCCACGGTGGGACGCATTTCGACAGCCTTTTCCCGACCGGGCGTGGTCGCCATCAGACGGTAAAGCTCGGTGTCTTTCGGAATGGTGTTGACAAACGGAACGAGCGCGCCGCCCATCCGCAAAAGGCCGTGTCCGGCCTCGGCGTTGGTGATGTAGCGAAGCTGCGTATCGGAAAGCCGCAGCAGCTTTCCCAGTTCCGCGCGGTCGGTAGCCGCCTGATTGAACAGCAGCAGAAATTCGCTGTTGGCGAGCATGAGCCGCGCCGTTTCGGAGCGCAGGCACTCCTCGATATTCTGCGTGGCCGCCGTCAGCGGCGCGCCGTATTTGCGCCACCGTTTCCATGCGCGGTGAAGGACCTCGGCGGAATAGTGGTACTTGAAATACAAATAGCACTCGTCGATGAATACCCACGTGTAGCGTCCCTTTCTGCGATTTGCGGCAACGCGGTTTTGAATGGCCTCCAACGTGACCACGAGCGCGGTCGGGCGAAGCTGCTCGCCCATCTCGTAGAGATCGAGCGAAACGATGCGGCTGTCCATGTTGACGTTGCCCTCATGCGCGAATACGTTCAAGCTGCCCTCGGTGATCAGCTCCGCGGCAAGCGCGATCTCCCGCGCTTCGGGATCGACCTGCCGCATGACCTCATTGCGCCAGTCCGTCAGCAGCGGCGCGGGCAATCTGCCGCGGCTTTTGAGATAGGGCCGGTAGACGTTGGCGGTGCAGCGGTCGATGATGGACTTGTGCGAGCCGGTGAGCATCCCCGCGCCCATCTGCTGCTCTAAAATGCTGGTAATGACCTCAGACTTGACCGCAATGGGGTTTTCATCCTCGCCGTAGCCCTCGCTCATTTCCAGCGGATTGATGTGGTGCGGGCTGTTGGGGGATATTTCTATGATCTCGCCGCCCAGCGCACGGATCAGCCCGCCATACTCGCGCTCCGCGTCAATGACGATAATATCGTCCTCTGTCGAGAGCGCAATGGCGGCGATCGTGTTTTTCATCGCCACAGACTTCCCGCTGCCGGAAACGCCAAGGTAAAAGGCGTGAGGGGAAATGAGCCGCTTGCGGTCGCAGATCAAAAGGTTTTTGCTGATGGTATTGACGCCGTAGCAGATCCCGCCGGGGTCCTGTATCTCCTGCGCGCGGAACGGCATGAGGATCGCCGCGCTCTCCGTCGTGAGCGTCCGCAGCACGCGGACGCGGCGCAGACCGTAGGGCAGGACGGTATTCAAGCCGTCCTCCTGCTGGTAGCGGAGCGTATCAAATTCGCAGAAGTGCTCCTGCCCGATGTTCCGCAGCAGCTCCGTGTCGGCGTCAAGCTGTTCGAGCGTGTCCGCAACGTGTACGAGCGTCACGACGACAAAGATCATGCGCTGGTCGCGCACGGTGAGGTCGTCAAGGTAGTCCTTCGTTTCCTCGCGCATCTGGCTAAGCTCATAGGGCATGGACGCGGAATAGTTGCTCTTGTCGTTCTGCCGCTGCTGCCAGCGCGCAATGTCCGTTTCGACGCCGAGTATCTGCCCCTGCACCTCCCGCACGGCCTCGGCGGTCGGGACAGGCAGGAGGTCGATAGAGAGCACAAGGCTGCGGGAAACGCCGGAGAGGTCGGAGATCATATCGTCGCGGAGGTAGTTGCCGTAGCTTCGCAGGAACAGGACGCGCCCGAACCGCTTTCCCATCTCAAAATAGCCGTCACGAAAGCGCAGCCCGTCCGGGCAGATCAGGTCGCGGAAATCCATGCCCTTGCGAATGACGTCTGCAAGATCAAAGGAGAAAGCCGTTTCCTCGCCGGGGCGGAAGAAGTCATGGAACAGCCGCAGGCGCTCCGTGTCGGAAAGCTCCCATGCGCCGGATTCCATTTGCGCGAAGCTCTTGGAAAGGTTAGTATCCACGCGCCGGAAGTAGGCGCGGCTTTCCTCGATCCTTCGCTGCGGAATGGAAACGGTGACGTATTTTTCCTGCACAAGATCATTTCCCGCGCCGACCTTATCGGTCAATATTCTGTTATACTCCGCGCGGTAGCGGTCCAGCGCGTCGCCCCGCGGCTTCATCAGCACCGTGCGCGAAAAATCCTCGGCGTTCAGGCGGTGGTTTATAATGGTGATCTTCGTCGCCGCGTCGGTCGGCATGACGTTCAAAACACTCTGATAGGCGCGGAATATGCGCTCCTGATCCTCGTCGGACGCGGCGGCGTAGTTGATGTCGGCAAAGCGCCATGACCGGCTGTGCCGCGTCCCCACCTGCCACACGCCGCCGTCATAGATGTGCCGGATCGGGATAGACTGCTGAACGCTGCGGGGAATGAAGAATTTATACCGCTCGCTGCGCTCTGCGGCGGCCAGCGTCTTAATCAAAGTCGTCACGCTCCTTTCGTCCCGATAAACGGTAGTAAATATTTTCGGATACGAAGCCGCGGCCTCCCGCACACAGAAACTCCGACTTGACAAAGGCCCAAAGGAACGCGCCGAGCGTCATGCCGTGGTAGCGGAAAAAGCCCGCCGCAGCCAGCGGCGCGGCGGCGAGGATGCAAAGCCAGCCCGCCGTTTCCTTTCCCACAACAGGCGTCAGGGCAAGGTAGACGCCCGCGGCCGCGGCGAGCGCGCAGAGCGAACAGGTAAATTGACGCAGCGACAGGCCGAAAAAGACGGCCTCGCGGTAGCTGCGTATTTCTTTTGGTATCTTGACTTCCATAAAATCGACCTCCGAATTTTTGACAGGATATTGGAAACATGAGATAATATAAGTAGAAAACTTGACAAAGGAGAGTTGATAAAATGACCTTTTTGAATGTGATCGTACCGCAGCTTTTGACCGTGCTCTTTCTGCTCGCCGCGCTTCCGCTGGCCGTAAGACTGCTTTGGAAGCTCCGGGTCCTGCCGCTGGCGGTCTGCGTGCTTCTCCCGTACCTCATGGGCGCTCGGTGGGCGGCGGAGCATCGGACGATCCTTGTGTGCATGGCGGCTGCAAGCGCGCTGTTCGCCGTCCTCGCATGGGCTGTCCGCATTTACCGTTGGAAACAGGATCAGCGGTTTTGCGAAGAACGGCTGCTTGCAAAGGCAAAGCCCTTGTACCGCATCACGGAGGATGGCAGCTATGTGCTGAACGCCGGCGCGGACAGTGCAAAATAAACAGGTCAAAGAAAGGACGGGCAGCGCCCGTCCTTTCCCGTTATTGCAGCTCGGCCATATCCAGGTCGGACACCACATCATAGCCCCACACGTCCCAGCCGGGGGAGTAGCGGCGGGCGAACAGCTCCACGCGGGGAACGTCGCCCATCAGCGCCTCAATGCGCCGCCGTGCCTCCTCCGGCTTTTTGCTGTGCTCCTCCACACGGGAGATAATGACCTGATGCACATTTGCCGCCTGCCGCTTCGGGTGTCCTTTTGTTGCCAGCAGGCAAAGCTCTGCGTTGGCCCGCGTCCAATGCCCCATGCCCCACAGCAGCGTATCGGATACGCGGTTGAGCTTGATCCACACAAAGGCTACGGTCTTAAAGGTGAAGCCCCATGCGTTCATCACGCTCCACGCCTCATGGAGCATGGGGCAGGTGATCCACAGGAAAAGCGCGCAGTCCTTTGCCGCCAGCCTGTCCACGGGCAGGGCCCTGATGTCCTCGATGCTCATGGTGGGATAATGGTTCTCTGCCGCGCCGACGCCTGTCCAGCCCACGTATCGCCACGCGGGATCGGCGTAGATCACTCCGTACTTCTTCATAGGCCCAGCATCTCCCTGACGATGTGATCCGCGCCCTTGACCAGTCCCGTAAGGATCAGCATATTAAAAACGAGCTGCCCCACATACTGCCACACCATCGTAACGGCGGGCAGCGTCGGGTCCGCGGCCGGCGTGCCGCTGGATAAGAACGCGGAGTAAATGAGACAGGCGAGCACGATGACTGCGCCCTCCATGCACACGCCGGTATAGGACTTGATGAACGCCTTGCCGACAGCGGAGGTCCCCTCGCCGGCAAAGGCGGCAAGCGGGACCGGCGCGAGGGCGGTATAAAGATAGATGCGGAAAAAGCGTCCGTAAACGGTCAGCAGCAGAATGAAAGACAGCACCGTAATGATCAGGCTGCCGAGCAGCGAAACGAGCCAGAGCGGAATGGATTGCAGGATCGTTACCTCATCCACCGCCGCTATGAGTTCGGCGGGCAGCTCCGCCGTTTCTCCTACGGCGCCGCCCATGCCGCCCATGACCGTCTGCACGATGCCGCCGCAGACGCGGAAGATAGCGAGCATCAGCTCCATGCAATGGCCCACGGCGACCTTCGCGCAGGCGAAGCGCACGAAATGCCGCAGGGCAAATTCCGGCCGCTGCAATTCCCGAAAGGACGCCGCGGACTGAAAGACGCCCATTGCGAAAAAGAGCACGAGCAGGCCGTAGCCGACGCCCTGCAAGGCGCTGTTGATCGAAACGATCAGCGACCACACATCGCCGCCCTTAAAGTCCTCCGGCGAAAGCGTCATCAGTCCCCATATCTCCGCGAGCTTATCGTTCCAGCCGCTGAGCGCCAGTTCCAGCGTTTTTATGATCCGGTTATCGCTGA
>CAVEPP010000123.1:0-5758 GCA_963617605.1 Alloprevotella sp.
CGCGATCTCAGCGGACGCGGTGCGTGCCGCGCTGCGCGAGGATACGTCGCTCGTGACGCTTATGATGGTGAATAACGAGACCGGCGCCGTGACGGACATCGCGGGCGTCGCCCGGGCGCTGCGCGCGGCGAAATCCCGAGCGCTATTGCACACCGACGCGGTGCAGGGCTTTCTAAAGGAGCCGTTTTCCGCCAAAACGCTCGGCGCGGACATGATATCCGTGAGCGGCCACAAGGTCCACGCGCCCAAGGGCATCGGCGCGCTGTACATCCGGCAGGGGCTGAAGCTCCCGGCGCACATTCTCGGCGGCGGACAGGAGGACGGGCTGCGCTCCGGCACCGAGCCGATGCCGCAGATCGCCGCCTTCGGCGAGGCGGTGCGCATCGCCAGGGCCGAAATGCCGGAGGCCAACAAGCGTATGGAGGCGCTGCGCGCGCAGTGCGTGCAGACGCTCACCGACACCGTACCCGATATCGTATTCCTCGGCGGCGGCAGCGCGCACATTCTCTCGCTCTCCCTGCCCGGCTACCGCAGCGAGGTTTTGATGAACTATCTCGAAGCGAAGGGCATATACGTTTCCAAAAGCAGCGCGTGCAAGCGCGGCAAGCGCAGCCATGTGCTCGAAGCCATCGGCGCGCCGGACAAGGTCATCGACGGGGCGCTTCGCGTTTCGTTCTCGCGCTATACAACCGCGGAGGACTGCGCTTATTTTTGCGAAGCGCTCGCCGCGGCGCAGCGGGAGCTTTATCCTTCCCTTTAACCAATCTATTTTACTCAAGCGCCGCCGCAGCGTCAAGAGCTGCGGCGACGCCTTTTAAGGAGGAAAGCGTATGACCGAAAAGGAATTGTGGGCTGCCTTCTGCCGCGCATCGGGAACGGACGCGGCGACGCCCTATCAGGCGTGGGGATTCGGCGGCTCGCCGGATCTGCTCGCCGCGCTCGTTGCTCTGGGCGTCAAGACCGCGACCGCCTCCGGCTATGATCTCTGCGCGCTCGATCCCTCGGAGCCGATGCCGCAGCGGGGCGATGTGAACGTCATTCTCGACAGCCGGGAAAACGCCGTATGCGTGATCCGCACCGACCGTCTGCGCGTTCTGCCGTTCCGGGATGTGGATGCCGAACACGCCCGCCGGGAGGGTGAGGGCGACCGTTCGCTCGCCTATTGGCGGCAGGCCCACAACGAATTTTTCCGCGCAGAGTATGAACGCTGCGGCGCGGCATTCACCGAGGACTCTCCCATTCTCTGTGAAGAGTTTTCTCTCCTGTACAGTCTCTACACCGCTGGGCCGCTCACGGATAAGGAAGCGCGCGAGGCCGTGGCATGGCGTTATGGCGGGGAGTACGCCGTTTACGACTTTCCCTCCTGGGACGAATGCGCCGCGCGCGGCTGGTCGATCACCGACGCGGCAAAGCGCGAAAACGCCTATTTTTCGGTGCGGTATGCCGGAGAACTTCTCGGCTTTTTTCACATCATGGACCGCTCCGGTCATGTGGAGCTCGGCGTCGGGATGAAGCCGGAGCTCTGCGGCCAGGGCCGCGGGCGGATGCTCCTAGCGCTCGCGCTCGCAAAGATCCTCGAAACGCGCGGCTCCACAACGGTACAGCTTGCCGTGCGCACGTTCAATACCCGCGCCGTCCGCTGCTACGAGCGCGCCGGATTCAGGATCATCGACACGCGTTATGAAGCTCTCGGCACCGCGCCCGGAGAAATGTACATCATGCAGACAATACTTTGACCGCTGCAAAAGGCTCTCTCATACGAGGGGGCCTTTTTCTGTTTATGAATAAAATCAACAAAAAGTAACGTTATGTAACCCATAATGTGAATATTGGACGGCCGGACAAGCCGTATTCACTGTGGAAAACTCTGTGGGAAATGTTCAAAACTCTTTTATTTCCTATTATTTCCCGGCGCGGGACAAAAATGAATATTCATAGTCTATTCATAATAGGATGGGAGGAGAAGGGAGGCGCGTCCATGCGCAGGTTCATTTGCGCGGCTCTGGCCGCTTTTTACCTCACGATACCGGCTCTCGCCGTGGAGACCCTGCCGGAGGATAGCTTTTCGCTTTCCTGTACGGCGGCGGTGCTGATGGAACGGCAGACCGGCACGGTACTTTATGAGAAGGAAGCCCACCGGCATCTCTCCCCGGCGAGCGTGACGAAGGTGATGACGCTGCTGCTCGTGGCGGAGGCGGTCGAAAGCGGCGCGGTCTCGCCGGACGATCCCATTACGGCGAGCCGCCGGGCGGCCTCGATGGGCGGCAGCCAGATCTGGCTCGAGGAGGGCGAGGTGATGACCGTCGCGGAGATGACAAAGTGCGTAGCGGTCGTCTCGGCGAACGACTGCGCCGTGGCGCTCGCGGAGGCGCTCTGCGGCTCGGAGGAGGCGTTCGTTGCGCGCATGAACCGCCGCGCGGAGGAGCTGGGGCTCACCGACACGCACTTCACCAACTGCACCGGCCTCTTCGAGGACGCGGAGCACTACACCTGCGCCTACGACATCGCGGTCATGTCGCGCGAGCTTTTGCAGCACGAGTTCGTCCGGCAGTATACGACGATCTGGCAGGACACGATACGCGCAGGCGAATTCGGCCTTACGAACACGAATAAGCTCGTGCGGCATTACGCGGGCTGCACGGGGCTCAAAACGGGCTTCACGTCCACGGCGATGTACTGTCTGGCCGCCTCTGCCGAGCGCGGCGGCGTGGAGTATATCGCTGTCGTCCTCCACGGCGAGACGAGCCAGCTCCGCTTTGACGCGGCGCGAACGCTTTTAGACTACGCCTTTGCCAACTATGCGCTCGTCATGCCGGAGACCGGCGCGCCCGACGTGCCGGTCTCGCTCGGCAAGGCGGCGAGCGTGCGCGCCGTGTGTGAGAGCTCCGGTACGGTGCTCATCGAAAAGGCGCGGCAGAAGGAGCTTACCGCCGTTTACGAGCTGCCGGAGAAGGTGGATGCGCCCGTCGCCGCCGGTCAGCTTCTCGGTACGCTCCGGTACGTCGCCGGAAACGAAACGATAGCGAGCGTCCCGATCTGCGCGGCGGAGAGCGTGGAGCGTGTCGGCGTCGGGGAGCTGTGGGTGCGGCTCGCCGCGGCGCTGTGCGGTCGGACAAATACGCAATAGTTCATCTTGCAAGTGAGCGCCGGAGAGTGTACAATGTCGCCAAAGAGAGAAATTAACCGCAGGGAGGTATACCAATGATTCATGTTGATCTCACCGGCGCCGCGCCGTTCTTCGGCGCACACACCCCGGATTATGCCGCCGCGGAAGCGGCGCACCGCACGCTCAGCGAAAAGACGGGCGCGGGCTCGGATTTCCTCGGCTGGACGGAGCTGCCGCGCCGCATCCGGGAAACGGAGCTTGCGCGCATTCTCGCCGCGGGGAAAACGATCCGCGAAAAGGGCGACGCGCTCGTCGTCGTCGGCATCGGCGGATCGTATCTCGGCGCAAGAGCGGCCTATGAGCTGATCGGCCGGCGCGAGGGCGGCGCGGAGCTGCTCTTTGCCGGAAACGGCCTTTCCGCAGCCACACTCCACGACACGATCGAAAAGCTCGGAGACCGCGATTTCTGCGTGAACGTCGTTTCCAAATCCGGCACGACGCTTGAGCCGGCGCTCGGCTTCCGCGTGTTCCGCGATCTTCTTATAAAGAAATACGGCGAGGAAGAGGCAAACTCCCGCATCTTTGCCACGACCGACGCGCGCCGCGGCGCTCTCAAGAGCGAGGCAGACGCCGCCAGATGGGAAAGCTTCGTTGTCCCCGACGATGTCGGCGGGCGCTACAGCGTGCTCTCCGCCGTCGGTCTGCTGCCGCTCTGCGCCGCGGGCATCGACATTGAAAAGATCCTCACCGTCGCTGAGGAGACGTTCGCCTCTCTCGACGAGCGCAGCGAAAATAACCCCTGCTGGCAGTACGCCGCCGCGCGTCAGGCGCTCTATAAGAGCGGCAAGGCCGTGGAGATCCTCGCGTGCTACGAGCCGCGCTTCCGCATGATGGCGGAGTGGTGGAAGCAGCTGTACGGTGAATCCGAGGGCAAGAACGGTCTCGGCATTTTCCCGGCGAGCGTGGAGTATAACGCCGATCTGCACTCCATGGGCCAGTACATTCAGGAGGGCCCGCGTCATCTGATGGAGACGGTCGTGAGCTTCGCCTCTCTCCCTGGCGGATACACCGTTCCCGCCGACGCGCACGACGGCGACGGACTCAATTATCTCGCCGGACACGACTTCAACGAGATTGCCGCCATCGCCCGCGCCGCAGTGAAGACCGCGCACATCGAGGGCGGCGTCCCCAATCTCGCCATTGAGGTCACGGACATGGCGGAGGCCGGCTTTGCCGAGCTCGTCTGCTTCTTTGAGCTTGCCTGCGGCATTTCCGGCTACATGGAGGGTGTGAACCCGTTCGATCAGCCGGGCGTGGAGGCCTATAAAAAGCTCATGTTCCGCGGTCTCGCCGCGCTCAAATGAAGAACATTCGGTGAACAATCGAAAAGCGCCTTGCAACGGGCGGCGGAAGATGGTAGAATACTCAAAAAGAAGTGTTCGCATCTTTCTTTCAAATTTACAAATGAGGTGATTTCCTATGGTTAAACTTATCATGGGTCTGTCCGGCTCCGGCAAGACTAAGACTCTGATCTCTCTCGTCAGCGAAGCCATTGAAAAGGAGCAGGGCAATGTCGTCTGCATTGAAAAGAGCCGGCATCTGACCTATGATATTCCCTATCAGGCGCGGCTGATCCGCACCGACGATTACGGCGTCCGCGGCAACACGATGCTGCTCGGCTTCCTGTGCGGCCTGCACGCCGGCAATTACGACATCACCCATTTCTTTATCGACGATCTCAACAAGATCCTCGACGACCGCTCCAATGAGGCGTTGGAGAAGTTCCTCGATACGCTCGCCGAGTTCGGCGAACGCGAGAACATCAACTTCACCATCACCATCACTGCCGATCCCTCCGGCGCGGGCGACGGTCTGAAGAAATATTTCTGATATGCGGCTCGACAAGTGGCTGAAGGTCTCGCGGCTCATCAAGCGCCGCACCGTGGCGCAGGAGGCGTGCGACGGCGGGCATGTGTCCGTCGGCGGGCGCGTCGCCAAGCCCTCCACCGATGTGAAGGTTGGCGACGTGATCGAGATCCGCTTCGGCGCGAAAACGCTGCGGGCAGAGGTCCTCTCCGTGCAGGAAACGGTCAAAAAGGACGATGCCGCCGCGATGTACCGCGAATTGTAAAGAAAAAACGCATTCTCTGCTGAAACAGAGAATGCGTTTTTTCTTATTTCTCATCCCCGGCGGGCGGCTCCGCCACGCGGAGCATGTGGAAGCCCTCGCCGTGGACCTCGTTGGATTCGAGAATGACGGTGAACGACGCCGGGTCGAGCAGCTTTACCTCGCGGCTGATCGTGAACATCTCCTTGCTGGAGCAGGCGCACATCACCACATCGCGGTGGTCCTGCCGGAAGCCGCCGCGCGCATCGATGATCGTTGTGCCGCGGCCGCAGAGCTCGTCGATCCGCTCCGTGACGGCTTTGCCGTGGTTTGTAACGATGAGCGCGAGCTTTCCGGCGTTTGCACCGTACATGATCTTGTCGGCAATGACGGCAAAGACGAGATCGATGAGCATGCCGTAGACAATGCCGTCGAAGTCATGGAAGATGATGCCGCCGAGCACTACCACAATGCCGTCCGTGAGCAGGATGAACCGGCCGAGCGGCAAATGCGGGTGCTTGGCCTTGAGCGCCATCGTGATGAAG
>CAVEPP010000124.1:0-5745 GCA_963617605.1 Alloprevotella sp.
TCGTATTTCGGTAAAGTTTACAATCCCTCCGTCTTTTGCCTTTGGCAAAATCCACCTCCCTTTACACAAGGGAGGCATGTAGTTATGACTGCACCATAATTAAACGCACCCCCGCGGGAAACATCCCGCGGGGGTGCGCTGTATATTCGGTATCCGTTTTTATCCGAGCTTTGCAAAATCAAAAAGCTCCGCGAACGCCTCGAGATCCTCTTTCGTGACCGGGTCCGGCATGAAGAGACTGTTTCCCTCCGTGCCGCCGAGCAGGTTGATCGCCACAAACGCCTTCGCCTGGTCAGACATCACGACGCAGCGGTTCGGGCCAAGCGAGAGCTGTACCTCGTCGCCGCGGGAGGTCGTATAGATCCATTCTTCATAATCCTCGGCGTTGCCGATGTTCAGCGTGACCTCGGAGAACGCGCCCTTGACATACCGGCCAAGCTGGTATTCGTAGCTCTTGCCGGAGACGTTCGTGCCGTAGGCCTGGAACGAGCCGTCCTCATAGAGGTAGCCGCTTACGGCGGCGCAGTCGGTAAGGAAGGGCTCGGCTTCCAGCAGGGTATAGAGCGTATCTTCGCTGTCGAAGTCCGTCACAGACGTGTGCAGCCGCAGATGGTATTTGCGGGTGATCTGGTCAAGCTCGTTGGCCATGTCCTGCGTGGAGACGGAGTAGAGATCGTACTTCTCCGACAGACAGGCGGCGGTCTCCTTTGCCATGGCAACGGTGTCGTACGAGGCGAGGAAGTCCATCCACTCGGCGTTTGCCTTGAACTCCGGGCTCTCCGGCACGCCCTGCAGCGCGATAACCGTGCTGTCGCTCGCCGGCTCCGCCGTGGCGGAGATCGCCGCGGGGGAGGCGTTCGGGTCGGTGACGGTGAGGCTCTTCAGACCAAAGAAGTCTGTAGCAAGCGCCGTGCCGCCAAGCACCGCAACGAGCAGCGCCGCCGCGACAAGAGCGCCTGTGCCGAACCGGAAGCGCCGTATCTTCGGCTTTTCCTCCAGCGCGGAAAGTGTTTCCTTCATCCGTGCCTCAAACGATGCGGGAACCTCTTCAAACATATTGTCCCAGGAATCCCTCATACCGGCACCTCCTCACCCAAAACTTCGCGGAGCTTTCCGCGCCCGGCAAATAACCGGGATTTGACCGTACCCTCGGGGATCTGCAAAATACGGGATATCTCCCGTATGCTGAAGCCCTCCACATAAAATAGGAGGATCGGCATACGGTAGATCTCTTCCAGGCCCATCACGGCGTCGCGCAGCTCGCGGTCGCCGCTCTCGGGGGCGACCGCCTCCGGCATCTCGTCGAGCAGAACGATCTTGCTCCCCCGGCGGCAGATGTCGTAGCATTCGTTGATAAGAATGCGCGTCACCCATGCGCGGAACGCGCCCTCGCTCTTGAGCGAATTGCGCTTTTCCCACGCCTTGCATATGCACTCCTGCACCGCGTCCTCCCGGTCGGCCTCGCTGCGGAGAATACCGCAGGAAACGTGGTAGAGCGTTTTTTTCATGTCCATGATCTGGACGGTAAACTCTTCGGCTGTCATACGCAAACTCTCTCTGAGAGGCTCTACGCCTTTCTGTAAAGAAAGACGGAATTTCCCAACACACGGTTCAGTAAAAGGCAAAATTTTTTTAAGATTTTTTGAACATTTTCATGTTACCACATTCCCCGCGCGGAATCCACAGGAAAAATTAAAAAAGGGCTTGACAAAACTGTATGAGTGTAGTAGTGTACTAATCGCTTAATACAGCAATACAACAAGGAGGGCTGGCATGGACTTTGCGATTCAGGGCTCGCGGCCGATCTGGCAGCAGCTCACGGAGCAGCTGGCGCGGCGGATCATCACGGGCGCGTATCCGCTGGGGTCGCGCTTTCCCGCGGTGCGGGAGCTGGCGGCGGAGGCGGGCGTCAATCCGAACACGATGCAGCGCGCGATCACGCAGCTCGAGACGCTCGGTCTCGTCACAACGAACCGGACGCTTGGCCGCACCGTGACGGAAAACGCCGGGGCGCTCGAGGAGATGCGGCGGCGGCTGGCCGTGGAGTGTACGGAAAACTTTTTCAAGGAAATGGGAGCGCTGGGCTATTCCCGCGGCGAGGCTGCGGACATGGCGCAGGCGGAAAGGGAAAAGAATGATGAATGAAGAACTGGTAAAATGCACCGGGCTGTGCCGGAGCTTTGAAGCGGTGCAGGCGCTGCGCGGCGTTGATCTGAGCCTTACATCCGGCAAGATCGTCGGTCTGCTCGGGCCGAACGGCTCGGGCAAAACGACGCTTATTAAGATCCTCAACGGCCTTCTTCAGCCGACGGCGGGCGAGGCGCGCATCGCGGGCTTCCTGCCCGGCGTGGAGACGAAGGCGATCACGAGCTACCTGCCCGACCGGGGCTATTTCCCCGACTGGATGCGCGTCAGCGATATGATCGATATGTTCTCGGACTTCTATGCCGACTTTGACCGCACCAAGGCGGAGGAAATGTGCCGCGTGCTCGGTCTGGAAGCGGACGGCAGGATCAAAACGCTCTCGAAGGGCACGCGCGAAAAGATGCAGCTCATGCTCGTCATGTCCCGCCGCGCGCGGCTCTATCTGCTCGACGAGCCGATCGCGGGCGTCGATCCGGCGGCGCGCGAGTTTATTCTGCGCACGATCCTGACGAATTATAACGAAAACGGTACGGTGCTCATTTCGACGCATCTGATCCTCGATGTGGAGCAGGTGCTCGACGAGGCGGTCTTCCTCCAGCAGGGACAGGTCGTCCTGCACGAGAGCACCGACAGCATCCGCGAGCGCACCGGCGGCAGCGTGGATGAGCTGTTCCGCAACATGTTCCGCGCGCCGGTCACGGGGAATGGAGGGGAATACAATGCTCGGTAAACTGATGAAATACGATCTGCGCTCCGGTATCCGCACGTTTTCGCTGATCTGGATCGGCCTGGCGCTGCTCGGCGCGATCAACGGCCTTACGATCCGGTTCGTGATTGCGGGCGACGTCCAGAGCGGGCTTGTGAGCTTCATTTTCGGCGTGCTGCCGTTGCTACTGCTTGTGGCGCTCTATGTGGCGATGGGCATTTTTGTCCTCGTTTTTATCATCGACCGGTTTTATAAGGGGCTTCTCGGAAACGAGGGGTATCTCATGTTCACGCTGCCCGTGACGAGCGCGGCGCACATCGCTTCCAAAGCGCTCACGAGCATGATCTTCTCGGTGGCGAGCGCCATTGTCGCGCTGCTGAGCGGCGTGCTTTTGGTGGCGGTGCTTACGCCGCCCAACTTCAGCGACGTTGCGCAGGCGTTCCA
The DNA here is from genome assembly GCA_963617605.1 of Alloprevotella sp. Classification (GTDB taxonomy): domain Bacteria; phylum Bacillota; class Clostridia; order Oscillospirales; family Oscillospiraceae; genus Apopatocola. Next base: position 3,296 of record CAVEPP010000124.1, read on the forward strand.
GGAAGCAGGCCGCTATCTGCGCGTAAACCCGCTGCCTGCCGGAACGGGCTGGGTCGTCGCGGAGTTCATCGTGTACACGCTCATCGCGGCGGCGGTTTCGATCCTGCAAATTTACACCGCCATCTCGATCGGTCATCTCGGCAAGAAGAACCGCGGCTGGCTCGCGCTGCTGGCTTACATCGGCATCAGCATCGCGGTGAGCGTTTTCACGAGAGCGTGTATGTCGGTATTCTTCCCGTCCGGCTCCTTCGCCGAGATGCTTCTCGGCTGGCAGGTCACGGTGGACAGCACCGGCTGGCGCACGCAGGGCGTCGGCATGACGGCCTCCACGATCGGCATCGGCATCGGTCTGGAACTTCTCAAGGGCACGGGCTTCTTCTTCGCCACCCGCGCCATTCTCGACAAACGACTCAATCTCGAATAAGAAAACGATCCCGCCCGGAAAATCTCCGGGCGGGATGATCTTTTTTGCGAAGCCGCCGGGGATGCCGGCGGCTTCGGCAGAGCGTTTAGATATACATGAACCATTCCCCGATGGTATCAAAGGAGAGCTTTCCGGGACGCTTGTCCCACTTTTGTCCGCACGTGTTGCAGGTGTATTCCGTGCGATTTTTCCCGATGAACCCGAGAAGGAAAAGCGGAGGCAGAAGAAACAGCGCGAGCGCCTTGATAACGCTGAAAAGCCGGTGGACTCTCTGCTCGGAAATGTTGGTAGACCGGCAGCGCGGGCATTGGAGCGTTTCCCCAGACGACGAAGTCGGGAATCCGTTTCCGGCGTCCTCTTCCTGTGCGGATGTATCCTCCTCAAAAGACTCGTTGTGAGTTCCCTCGGGGGCCTCTTCGGGGATGTCGTCAATTGTTGGGAAATCCCCGGGATTAACCATTTTGGTCAGCAGATGCTCCTGCCCTTCAAACTGCGCATCCGGGGGAAGAAAAATTATTGCGTCCGTTGGAAAAACGCAGTGTCCCACCTTTTTGATCGAGGAAGGGAAGGAGAGCGTTTTAAGACTTGTGTCGGCAAACGAAAAGTCTTCAATGACTTCTACGCCCTCCGGGATCTCCACGCTGGTAATGCCGGAACAGTTTTGAAAGACTCCGTCTTCGATATAGGCCAGCGATCCCGGAATACGGACGGATTCGATCGCGGAGCATCCGTAAAAGGCAGAGCAGCGCATGGTTTGAAGATTCTTCGGAAGTTCAAGCGTTCGAAGCGATGTGCAGCACCAGAAGGCGCAGACGCCGATAAATGTAACGCTGTCCGGTAAAACGACCTCTTCGAGTGAAACACAGTCCTTAAAGCCGTTTTCCTCGATCCTCGTCAGCGTTTGGGGAAAGACGACGCTTTTCAGATCGGGATAATTGCTGAATGCGTTTTTTCCTACGACCTCAACGCCCTCTTCCAAAATCAGCGTCGTGACTCCGGGGGTCGGGCGATTGAATGCGTCCGCACCGCAGTAAAGTTCCGTAAGCAATTTTATTTTCTCCGGGAATGCGAAGTGTTTCTCCCTGCAAAATATATTCCGGCATGATCCGGCCTTCTTTCTTTTTTGTTTTTGCCGTGAAACTCAGGAAAGATCCCCGATCATTTCCAATACATCGGCATACCACAGCTTTTCCCATTGCAGCGCGGAGCTGTTCATTTTGGACGAATTGATGGATTTCCTGATAGATGTGCCGATGACGCTTCCAATTTCGCGTCCGATACCGGCCCCTGTCAGAAACGGCTTGTCCCCGGAAACAGCGCCGGTGATCGCGGCGGCTATTCCGAGCGCACTGTGCGGGCTTTGATTGTTGTTAAAATCTTCCATTTCCAGCTGCGGACTTCTTCCGAAGACATAGGGGGTCAAAATACATTGCGATCCGTTGGAGTTCTTCTGGATGCAGATCTTCAAATAATCGTTCGGGTGTTCCGGGTGCTCAATGACCACGCAGGGGTACGAAGCAAGAGAGGTCCCGGCGGGAACGCTGTCAACCTCGTCGTAACGGACGTTGCATGGTATATTCCGGTGCTTTGCCATTTTCCGCAGATCGTCAACGATCCCGATAAGAGAGAGGTCGTGGTTGAAAAGCGTGCCGCTGTTGAACGGCTCCATGTCCTTTCCCTTCAGGGTGTAATCGGGGTTGTGACCCAGCTGACTGTAATGACACGATTTGCAGGTGATAAATCCCCGGCTGACAAGAGTGTCCTTGAATCCGGCGATAAGCCCGATCCCGCCGGTCAGCAATCCGCCGACAAGCGCCGCTTTCTTGTTGAATTTCCCGTTTCTGTATTCGACTTCCGCCGAATTTGAGCCGCAGATAGGACAGATCATTCGCCATTCCTCCCCATAGGTTGATTTTTCCGCTCGGGAAGCGGAAACAATGGATTTGCAAAAAAGTGTACTTTTTTGTAAAGGGTGTTGTATGCTCTAAGAGACTTCTTAATCAAGCAAGTGAGAAGTCTCTTAGAA
>CAVEPP010000125.1:0-5694 GCA_963617605.1 Alloprevotella sp.
ATGGCCGGGATCCATTGCAATTACTATTCTTTTGGAGTTTTGCTCATGGCTGTACTTTATTTTTCAAAGGAGGGAGCGCCATGCTGCGGCTGATCCTAGGCCGTGCCGGAACGGGCAAGACCGCGCTTTTATTCTCCGAGATCGCGCGCCGCTGCGCCGCCAGGCAGTCCGGCAGCTTTCTCATCGTGCCGGAGCAGTACAGCCACGAGGCCGAGCGCGAGCTCGCGCAGCGCTGCGGCGACACGGCGAGCCTTTATGCCGAGGTGCTCTCGTTCTCGCGCCTCGCCCACCGCGTCGCCATCGGCTGCGGCGGGAGCGGACGCATCTACATGGATAAGCCCGGCCGCTTTCTCCAGCTCTCGCTCGCGCTCGAGCAGATGGGCAGCGCTCTCACCGTCTATGGCGGCAGCGCCCGCTCGCCGGAGCGGATGGTGCAGCTTCTCTCGGCGCTCGACGAGCTGCATTTCGGCTGCGCCGCGCCCGACGCGCTGCGCAAAGCCGCCGGAAACGCCACCGCCGCGCTCTCGGACAAGCTGCGTGATCTTGCGCTTTTGCAGGAGGCGCTCGACGCGCTCTCCGCGCAGTCCGGCGCCGACCCCGCCGGGCGGCTCGACGTGCTCGCGGCGCAGCTCCCGGGCTGCACGTGGCTTCGCGGCGCAAAATTTTATATTGACGGCTTCACGGACTTCACTGCGCAGGAGCGGCGCGTCATCCGCGCGCTGCTGCCGCTGGCGGACGTGACGGTATGCCTCACGTGCGACGATCCCGTATCCGGCAGCGAGGTGTTCTCCCTCGCCCGGCGCACGGTGCGCGCGCTGCGCGACGCCGCCGCTGAGGACGGCGTAGATACAGAGATCGTCTCCGTGCCGCGCGGTGGAGAGCGCACGCCCATGGCGTTCCTCGAGGAAAATCTTTTCGGCTGGACGGACGAGGCATGCGACGCCGCCGGAAGCATCCGGCTCGTGCGCGCCTCCGGCGTTGCGGCGGAGTGCGAGCTCGCCGCGGCGGAAATGCGGCGGCTCGTGCGCGAAACGTCCTGCCGCTGGCGCGACATCGCCGTTGCGGTGCGCGGTTTTGAGGATTACCGCGCCCCGCTCGGAGAGGCATGCCGCCGCGCCGGTGTGCCGCTCTATGCAAGCGCGCGCACCGACATCTTCACCCGTCCGCTCCCGGCGCTCGTCGCCGCGGCGTTCGATATTCTCGCGGACGGCTGGAGCTACGAAAGCGTTTTTACGTATCTCAAGACCGGTCTGACCGGCATTTCCCGCGCCAACTGCGACGCGCTGGAAAACTATGTCCTGCTCTGGTCACTGCGCGGCACGGCCTGGACGCGCGAAGAACCCTGGCGGCAGCACCCGGACGGCTTCGGCGGAAAGCCGACGCCGGAGAGCGACGCGCTTCTCGAAAAGCTCGACGCGCTGCGCCGGGATGTGGCCGCGCCGCTCGCGGCGTTCGAGCGCTGCGGAAAGGAGGCGACCGACGCGCGCGGACAGTGCGCCGCGCTCGCCGCCTTCTGGGAGGATATTTCCCTGCCGGAGCATCTGGAAGAGCGCTCTCTCGCGCTCGAAGAGGCCGGAGAGCTGCAGACCGCGGCGGAATACCGCCAGCTCTGGGAGCTGATGGTTTCGGCACTCGAGCAATGTGAGGCCGTTCTCGGCGACATGCCGCTCTCGCAGGAGGATTTCGGACGGCTCTTCCGCCGGATGCTTTCGCAGTACGACATCGGTACGATCCCCGTGGCGCTCGACCGCGTGACCGCCGGAGACTTTGACCGCATGCGGCGGCGCAGCATCCGCCATCTGCTCGTGCTGGGCGCGTCGGACGAGCGTCTGCCGCGCGTTTCCGATACCCCCGGCGTATTCACCGACACCGAACGCGAGGAGCTGCGCGCGCTGGATATTGAGCTCTCCGGCGGCGACGACGAGCTCGACCGCGAATTCAATCTCATCTACAACGTTCTCACGCTGCCAGCGGAGAGCCTTTACGTAAGCCGCAGCGCCTTTTCCCCCGACGGGAGCGAGACGCGCCCTTCGTTCATCATGGACCGTATCGACCGGCTGTTTTCGCTCAAAGAGGAGAGCGGTGATATGCGCGCGGCGAGAGCGCAGTCTCTCTCCGGCGCGCTGGAGCTTGCCTGCGCCGGAGATTTCGCTGCGCGGGAGTATTTTGCCGCCCGCGGGGAGGGCGAGCGCATCGCCGCCATCGAAAAGGCGGCGGAAGAGGTGCGCGGCGCGCTCTCGCGCGAGAGCGTGGCGGCGCTGTACGGGCGGGAGATGCATCTCACCGCCTCGCGCATCGACAACTTCGCCTCCTGCCGGTTCCAGTACTTCCTGCGCTACGGTCTGCGCGCCAGGCCGCGCCAGAGCGCGCGGTTCGACCCGCCGGAGCTCGGCACATTCCTGCACTATCTTCTCGAGCACGTCGCGCGCGATGTTTCCCAGCGCGGCGGCTTTGCCGCCGTGGACGATGACGCCGTGGCGCGTCTCACGGAAAAATACGTCCGCGAATATGTCCATACCGAGCTGGAGGACTTCCGCGAAAAGAGCCCGCGGTTCGTATATCTCTTCCGCCGCCTTACGGAGACGTCGCGGCGCATCGTGATCGACACGGCGCGGGAGCTGCGCCGTTCCGACTTCCGTCCGCTCGACTTTGAGCTGAATTTCTCCAATAAGGACGACGCAGACCTGCCGCCGGTCAGCGTCGGCGGCGGCGAGGACGAGTTTGTTCTCACCGGCACGGCCGACCGCGTGGACGGCTGGGAGCACGGCGGCAAGCTCTACATCCGCATCGTGGACTATAAATCCGGGCAGAAGAAGTTTTCGCTCTCCGACGTATGGCAGGGCATGGGGCTGCAGATGCTGCTCTATCTCTTCACGCTGGAAAAGCACGGCGCGGAGCGTTATGGGAAGGAGATCGTTCCCGCGGGGGTACTGTATGTACCGGCGCGCGATATTCTCGTGAGCGCGGACAAGCGCCTCTCGGACACGGAGATCGCGGAAGCAAAGGCCAAGCGGCTGCACCGCAGCGGTCTGATCCTGTCGGAGGCCGAGGTCATCGAGGCCATGGAGCACGGCGAAACGCTGCAGTTTCTCCCGACGAACCGCAGCAAGCTCGCCGCGGACGCGCTCGCCACCGCCGAGCAGCTCGGCAAACTCTCACAGTTTCTTGAAAAAACGCTCTCGAACATGGCAGAAGAGCTTCGCAGCGGCAGCATTGCCGCCGACCCGTGGTTTGAAAGCGAAATGGCCAACACCTGCCGTACCTGCGATTATTACGACGCCTGCCGCTTCAGCGAGACCGCCGACGGCTGGCGCTTCAAGACCAAGCTCAAGGCGCCCGAGTTCTGGGAAAAGCTTGAGAGCGGAGAGGAGGGGCCGGCATGCCTCTGACCGACTATCAGGAGCTCGCCGCGGAAAGCCGCGGCGGGGCGCGGCTCGTTTCCGCCGCCGCTGGATCGGGCAAAACGAAGGTACTTGTCGAGCGGCTCATGCGCTATGTGGACCGCGGCGCGGACATCGATCAGTTCCTTGTCATCACCTACACGCGCGCCGCGGCCGCCGAGCTGCGCAGCCGTATTCTCGCCGCGCTCGGCGAGCGCATCGCCGCCGACCCGATGAACCGCCGTCTCCGGCGGCAGACGGAGCTGTGCTGCCGCGCCTCCATCGGCACGATTGACGGCATCTGCGGCCGGTTTCTGCGTGAAAATACGCATCTTGCCGGCATATCGCCGGACTACCGCGTCATTGAACCGGACCGCGCCGACGAGCTCTGCGCCAAAGTGCTCGACAAGCTCCTTGAAGAGCTGTACGAGACCATTGAAGAGGATCCGGGCGTGCGCGCTCTCGTGGATTCGTTTGGTGCGGGAAACAGCGACGATAAGCTCGCCGCGCTCGTTCTGCGGCTGTACCGTTCGCTGCAAAGCCACGCCGATCCCGACGCCTGGCTCGCCGAGCAGCGCGAGCGGCTCTCCGATCCGTGGGACGACATCAGTAATACGCCGTGGGGACAGTATCTTCTCTCGCGTACACGCTCGCAGGCGCAGTACTGGGCAGACCGGTTTGAGGAGCTTCGCGCCACGCTTGCGGAGCCGGAACGGGAAGAGAAGCTCGTAAAGGCCTATGCCAAAAATCTGGATTTTGCCGGCGACGCTGCGCGGGATATGGCGCGCGCCGCGGCGCTCGGCTGGGATAAGGCCCGGCTTGCCTGCCCGGATTCCTTTCCGCGCCGCGGCACATACCGGGGCGATGACCCGCTCGCGCAGCAGATTGCTGCCGCGTGGAACGGCTTTAAGGACACCGCGGCGAAATGGCAGGAGCTTTTCTCCGACGATTCTGACACGCTCCTGCGCGATCTCGCCGGCAACGCGCCCGCTGTCAACGCGCTGCTCGCGCTGACGCAGAAGCTCAACAGCGCCTTTGCCGCCGAGAAGAAGCGGCAGAGCCTGTGTGATTTTTCGGATCTGGAGCATATGGTGCTCAAGATGCTCCTGGACACCCAAAACGGCCTTGCCGCCGATCTTTCGGGCCGTTATCTGGAAGTGCTCGTCGACGAATATCAGGACGTGAACGCCTGCCAGGACGCCCTCTTCCAGCTGCTTTCCGACAGCGGGCGCAAGCTCTTCATGGTCGGCGACGTAAAGCAGTCGATCTATCGCTTCCGACTGGCCGATCCGACGATTTTCCTCGGGAAATACGAGGTCTGGCCGGACATCGAAACGGTGGAGCCGCGGGAAACTCCCGGGCGCATCCTGCTGCGCGAGAATTTCCGTTCACGTCCGGAAGTCCTCGAGAGCGCGAACCATGTGTTCCGAAACATCATGTCCCATGCGCTCGGCGAGCTTGAATACGACGAGACGGCGGCGCTCCGTCCCGGCCCGGGACGGGATTTCCCGGAAGGCGGCGGCGCGCCGACGGAATTTTGTATTCTCACGCCGCCGGGCGGCGGCGAGGACGGGGAAGAGAGCGACGAGCGCCCCGATAAGGTGCTTCTTGAAGCGCGGTACATCGCCTCGCGCATCCGGCGCATGGTAGACGAGCGCACGAGCGTCACCGACGGCAATACGCTGCGTCCGTGCACCTACGGCGATTTTGCCATTTTGATGCGCTCCTATAAGACCGCCGCGCCGCGGTTCCGGGCGGCGCTCACAGCGCAGGGCATCCCATCCGTGTCGCAGCAGGGCGGCGGGTTTTACCGCTCCACGGAGATCACGTCGCTCCTCGCGCTGCTCGGTGTGATCGACAATCCCCATCAGGATGTGCCGCTCATCGCGGTGCTGCGTTCGCCTCTTTTCGGCTTCACGCCGGACGAGCTCTCCGCCATCCGCGCCGCGGACCGAAACAGCGACTATTACACCGCGCTCTGCCTTCGCGCAGAAACGGACGAAAAGTGCGCCGCCTTCCTCGCGTCGCTCGAGAGCTACCGCGCCCTCGCGCCCGATCTCTCGGTTGAAGCGCTGCTCGCGCGCATCTGCGACGACACCTCTCTCTTCGCGCTGCTCGCCGCCATGCCGGACGGCGCGGCGCGGCGCGAAAACGTCCACCGGCTTTCGGACTTTGCCCGCCAGTTTGAGCAGGAGGGCTACCGCGGCGTGTTCCGCTTTATCCATTGGATGAAGCGGTTGGAGGAGCGCGGCGATGAGCCGCGCACCGGCGCGCCGGAAAGCCGGAACGCCGTGCAGATCATCAGCATCCACCA
>CAVEPP010000126.1:0-5619 GCA_963617605.1 Alloprevotella sp.
ATACCAAATTGCTCGCCTAAAGGCGAGCTTCTTTGACAAGCTGTCAAAAAACGCCTGTGCACGTTTCTGTGCACAGGCGTTTTTTGCATCTGTCCGGCGTCATCCCTCGAGCGTGATAACACCGGCGGCAATGTAGGAGAGGATGCTTACCCAGTCCTCGGCAGTCTCACTGAAGCCGCGTTCCGCCCAATGCTCGAGCAGACCCCAGTACCGGGAGAAAAGGCAGTATGTGGCATAATCATAAACGATGCCGCGTTTGATCGGCTCGCTGTCCTCCGGGGAGCGCGCTAAAACCAGGCGGTAGCGCCGGGCATAATCGTAAAAGTGCTTCCGGAACAGCTCGTGGAACAGAAAGTAGTTCTGCGGCTCAAAGAAGAAATGGATATCATCCGCCGATGCGCAGACATAATCGTACAGCTCCGACTCGACCTGCCGCCGGACGGCATTGTCCATGTTGGCGGAGTTCTGCCCGGCGTCGTGGCGGAAAATGCTGAGATAGGTCTCGATGAAGCGCTCCATCCGGTAGCGCAGCACCGAAGCTACGTCCGGGAAGTGATAGTAAAACGTGGCGCGGTTCACCCCGGCGGTGCGGATGATGTCCGAAATGAAAATTTCTTCGACCGGGCGGCCTTTGGCCAGCGTGCAGAGCGCGTCGCTGATGCGCTTTTTTCCGTCTTTTTTCATGACGGCCTCCAAACCGACAAAACGAGCAGTTTTGTTGAGATCTTTTTGGGGGAATTATATAAGAAAAAGCGGGCGTATTGCGGATTGCATTTGGCGAATATGTCCTATAAAGTAACGATAGAACGCAGCTTGTTTCGTAAGTATAGCACATAACGGGGAAACGGTCAAACGGGACGGCTGCAAAAAAAGAAAGGGAGGCTACATTATGAAACGATGGTTGAGTGCGCTGCTGTGTGCGGTGATGCTGCTCTCGCTGTGCGCCTGCGGCACGGTCAGCGAGCCTGCCGCCACGGCTGAGCCGACAGCGGCAGTCACGGCGGCGCCGGCGGAGGAGACGGCGGAAAGAGAGTATATCGAATGTTCCGGCGGACATGCCTACACGGAATTTGTTCCGATGGATGACGGCGCGGAGATCTGCCTGCTGATCGTCAAGCCGGAAAAAGAGGGACAGTTCCCGACGGTCATTACCCAGAACTGCTATCAGGCGGCAACGGAGGAGTTCAACGCCGAGTATATCGAGAAGTGCGTGGCGGACAGCTCCGCGTTCGTCGAGGCAGGGTACACGTTCGTTATGATGCAGAGCCGCGGCACGGCAAACAGCGTTTACGAGAGCTTCCTGCCGTATATCCACGATACGGACGATAAGCTCGAGGTGCTTGACTGGATCCGCGGACAGGACTTTTATGATGGGGAAATCTTCTGCAACGGCCTGAGCTACATGGGCTTCACCTCCATGGCGAGCCTGTACGCGCCCCATGACGACATCAAGGCGATTTCCATGCAGTGCCCCGTGAGCACGCGCTACGATGCTTGGTACCAGAACGGCTTTGTCAAGCTCGGTCTCATGGGCTTCTGGCAGGGACGCTTCCACCGCCCTGTCGGAGTGAATCCGGCCGAGGTGTGGGAGAAGGTCGGCGGTATGGAGCTTTTCAATACGTTCCCTTACATCAACTGGCCGGTCGAGCTGTACGGCTACCAGGAGGACTACTGGACGGGCATCCTGACGCACCCGGAGGACGGCGACTGGTGGCGCACCGAAGCGGCGGGAAGCTATATCTATGACGCGATCGGCGCGATCGATATTCCCGTGCTGCTCTTTGAGAACTTCTACGATATTTTCTATGAAGACAGCGTGGGTGTGTGGAACAGCTTCTCCGCCGGGCAGAAGGCGCAGTCCGCCTTCGTTGTGAGCCAGTTCGGTCACACCTATACCGGCTATGCGGACTGGCCGCTGAACATCGGCGATTCGCTGACGCCGACCTACAACGCCGACTATGTCGTCGATTTCTTCGACAGCGTGCGCGGGGGGACGAAGCCAACGAAGGTCGAGCTCGGCAAGGTGACCTACTACCCCGTAGACGGTGAGCAGTGGTACAGCGAGGATACGACGATCACGAACGGCACGACCGAGAACGTGCGCTATCTCAACGGCGGCAGCACGCTCGGCGTCAGCGGCGAAGCCGAAGGCGCGCTGACATATGTCTATGACCCGGCCGACCCGGCGCTCTTTACCGCGAGCGACGAGAACGGCGGCAACGGTACGAACGGCTATCGCGGTCTCGGCGTTGACGCTGAGCCGAATTCCCGGCAGGATATCCTCAGCTTTGTCTCTGCGCCGGCAGAGGAAAAGACCTTCATCAAGGGCGTTCTCACGGCGGATGTGGCGGTTTCCTCCGATTGCGAGGACACGAGCTTTATCGTGCGCATCGACGTTGTGAAAAACGGCGTAGCGTATAACCTCCGCGAGGACATCACGTCGCTGTGCTACCAGCTCGGAGACTATACCCCCGGCGAGAAGGTGACGCTGCACTTTGAGACGGGCTCCGTCGCCTGCCAGCTCAATCCGGGCGACTATATCCGCGTGGACATCTCCTCCTCGGCGGAGGGCATGTACTCCCTCCACACGAACGTGAAGGGCAACCAGTGGGAGATCGCTGAGCCGAAGACCGCGAACAACACGGTCTATACCGGTATTTCCTCCATCACCTATTACACGGAAGATCTGGCTGCTTAAAAAAGACCGAGCCGCCGGTACGACATGTCGTACCGGCGGCTTTGACGTGATTTGACCTTTCCATTTAAGAAAACTATATTTCTTTCAGGCGCGAAAGCTCCTCTTTCGTGTCGGTGTCGAAGAGCTCCTCCTCCGGCAGGGAAACGGTGAAGAGCGCCTCCGGGTGGGCGCGGATGACGCGCTTTCCGCCGCGGTCTCCCTCGAGCGCGGCAAGCTCCGAAAAATAGGCCGCCGGGAACAGGCAGGGGTTGCCGAGCCGCCCGTCCGGACCCTCCGGCGCGACGATCTTATCGGGGTGCGCCGCGCCCGCTTCGAGGATCCGGAGCACGCTCTCTTTCCGAAGAAGCGGCTGATCGCAGACGAGGAAAAGTACGGCACTGCAAGGCTTTGCGGCATCAAGGCCCAGCCGGATGGAGAGGGAAACGCCCTTCTCCGGCGCGCTGTTGCGCACGGCGAGAAAGCCGCGCCGTTCACTCTCGGCGAGGATATCCTCACAGCCGGACACGACCGCGACGCGCGAGAAAAGGCCCTCCGGCAGAACGTTCATCGCGCGCTCAAAAAGGCGCTTGCCGCCAAATTCCGCGAGCAGCTTTCCGCCGCCGAAGCGCGAGCCCGCTCCCGCGGCCAGAAGCACGCACGAAACGGCGCGCTTATCCATTCCAGTATCCATTTTCTTCCCCTTTCCGGGCAAAACGCCGTTTTCGGCGGCATGCAAACTGTATAAGTATTATGCAAAAAAAGACGACAAATTGCAAGAGTTGTCAAAACGGTTTTAACAAATGTTCATTCTGCACAAATTCGATATATGATTTTCGGCGAACATTAGACCCTTCGCTATGGTTTGGATATGAATACCGCAAATTTCATACAAATAATGTATTTGAAAAAAATAGGGGTTTGCGATAATAATATATACGAGAGATTATCCAGCGCATGGGATAGGTATACATTATTAAAGGAGAGCGTGACATGCTGAAAATCAATCAGGAAAAATGCAAGAAGTGCCAGATTTGCGCGAAGAACTGCCCCATCGGTGCGATCACCGTCGAACCGGGTGCGGACGGCAAGAAAGTCGTCAGCATCACGAACATGTGCGTTGAGTGCAACGTCTGCCGCCGCGTCTGCCCGTTCGGAGCCATCGACGGCGCCGAGAAGACCGAGGGCATGGTGCAGTGCCATTCCTGCTCCATCCAGTGCAAAGTTCCCGTTGGCTCCACCGGCGCCTGCAAGCGCTACACCAACGAGGGCGGCCGTCTGGTCCGCAACCGCGCTCTCGTCGTAGAGGGCAAGCCCCAGATCGAGATCGATCCGAAGATCGCCAAGCCTGTCATCACTGCTGTCGGCGCCGGCACCAACTACCCCTGCATCCGTCCGGCCCCGCACATCGTCTGCGAGAAGCGCGACGGCGTTGACGTCGTCACCACCGTCACCGAGGCTCCGCTGAGCTACTCCGGCGTTCTCGTCAAGCTCGACACCAACACCTACATCGGCGAAGAGGGCGACACCGTTTACTGCGAAGGCAAGCCCGTCGGTCTCGTACATACCGAGGAGTACGGCTCCAAGATGATCTACGTCGGCGGCGCGAACCGTCTGACCGCGAAGGACGGCGGCTTTGCCACCGCCCGCACCATTGTCGCTCTTGCCAACGGCGAGAAGGTCGAGCTGACCGTCAAGACCGCCGACCACGAGACCGGCAAGCCCAAGATGATCAAGATCGTCTGCCAGCAGGGTGTTGCGCCCATCATCAACGGCACGCAGGAGACCACCATGCGTATCGGCTGCGGCAGCGCCACCATCGGCCTGCTCGCCGACGTCATGAAGGAATGCGTTGACGAGTGCATCGTCATCGACCACCACGTCACCGGCCTCTTCAGCGAGCATCTCGCGGGCAAGGAAGTCGGCAAGACCTGGTCCGGCGTTGTCCCCAACGCGACCAAGAGCACCGTCGGCCGTTACTTCGGCGGCCACGGCGACGGCATCGGAGGCACCGTTCTCCAGACGCCGCGCGACGCCATCAAGAGCGTTGACATGAGCATTGCCCACGCCGGCATGACCATCCTTGTTACCAACACCACCGGCGAAGTCGGCGCCCTCTTCGAGGTCCAGGCCGACGGCGACGTGAAGGAGATCCCGATGAGCGAGAAGGCGCAGCGCGTCGTCGATGCCATCAAGAGCAACTGCCAGGGCTCCAACACGAGCGTTATGTACTGCGGCGGCACCGGCGGCTCCGCCCGCGGCGGCGTCTGCCACCACCCGATCGCCATCACCGAGGCCGTGCACGCCGGCAAGGCGCACCTGACCATCGGCGGCGCTCCCGCTTACGTTTACCCCGGCGGCGGCATCAACTTCATCGTTGACACCGCGAAGGTCGTCAACCACGCCTTCACCTGGGTGCCCACTCCGGCGACCGTCGCCCCCGTGGAGTACACCATGACGAAGGAAGACTACGCGAAGATCGGCGGCCACATGAACCACATCAAGAACGTCGAGGACTTCCCCGAGTATCAGAAGCACTGATGGACGAAGCCTTCCGCATCCTGGATGACGGGCGCGTATTCTTTGATTACGGCCCGGCGTCCATGGTGGTGACCGCCCGGCGCGGAGACGAAGATCTCAGCGATCTGGCGGCGTCGGCTTTTCCGTTCCTGCGCGACTCGCTCTCCGAGATCGCCGGGGCGCTGCCCATTCTGCGGCAGTACCCGGACGGCATGGATTATTCCGATCTGACCGGGTTGCCCCGCGTCATGGCGGAATCGGTCCTTGCGACCGGCGAGCCCACGCTCACGCCCATGGCGGCCGTTGCCGGAACGGTGGCGGACGCCATGGCGGACTGGCTCTTCGCCCGCGGCGCGGATCTCGTGGCCGTCAATAACGGCGGCGACGTGGCGCTGCGGCTCGGCGAGGGACGATCCATCCGCATG
>CAVEPP010000127.1:0-5594 GCA_963617605.1 Alloprevotella sp.
GGTTGCTTGAACAATTTTTTCTTCAAATATTGTCTAACTTTTTGGGGTCACTTCAGTCTGACATGAGCGGAGTGACATTTATTGTCCGAAAAATATGAAATTCACCGCGCGGCTTCGCGCCGCGCGAACGGTATTATACCAGACCGCCGAGCGCCGCGGCAAGTGTTTTTTCTGTTTCTCGCCGTGACATCCATGAGAAAAGCGTTTGACCCGCGCACGAGCAGCGGATATAATACAAATAATTAGTAAAAACGCGAGGCGGAACATGGAGGCGGGAAAATTGCGATTGGAGACCGAACGGCTGGTCCTGCGGGAGATGACGCCGGAGGATTATGACGCGCTTTACCGCGTACTGGCGGATTCCGATATCATGCAGCATTATCCGTACACATTCGACGAGGCGAGAGTACGCGGCTGGATTGCCAAAAACATCGAGCGGTACGCCGTTTTCGGCTTCGGTCTCTGGGCCGTCTGCCTGAAAGACACCGGCGAGATGATCGGCGACTGCGGGCTGACGATGCAGCTCATCGACCGGCAGATCAAGCCCGAGATCGGCTATCACATACGAAAGGACCGGCAGCGGCGGGGCTATGCAACGGAAGCCGCGGCCGCCGTGCGCGACTGGGTTTTTACCAACACACCCTTCAATATCATTTATTCCTATACGAAGAGCACGAACCTTCCTTCCTGCAAAACGGCGCTCGCCTGGGGCTGCAGCCCGGTTGGGACATACGAGGACGAGGAGCGCGAGCTCACGCGCGTATTCGCCATCTCCCGGGAGGATTGGGGGCGCTTGTGATCGAGTTTTTTCTTTCCCTCCGCGCAGAAAGCGCCGGAGCGCGGCATTGCCGCGCTCCGGCGTTTGTGCTTCTTAATTCCGTTTGTCAATCGCTCAGTGCAGCGTGACCTACGATTTCATAGCCCGACGGCGTGACGCGCGAGAATTCTATGCCCACGATCCCGGCGGTAAACGGCGCAAAGTCCGCCGCCATTTTGCGGCACGCAGCCGGCAGATCCGCCTTCGGGTCATACAGCAGCGTTGTATGCGGCAGCCACGCTTCATCCGAGCTTGTCCACTCATTGAGACTGCCGCCGTATTCCTCCGCGATGCGCCGGTGGAGCGCCGAGCGCGCGCCTCCCTTCTCCGGGAGCGCAGCCACGATGGACGTTTCTTTCAAAACCGCGAGCTGCGTATACCGCACCGAAAACCGCGGCACATCTTTAAGCCACGCGGTACAGGCCGCCATGAAACCGGCTTCGTCCTCGCCTATATAGGCAGCAAGCGTGATATGCCCATACAGCGGTTTTGCATCGGGCACAGCCGCTTTCTTTATGGCCGTCAGTTTTTCCGCGGAAGGATCATCCAGTTTCGCAATAACGCACAGCATTTCAGAGCATCAGTACACGACCACGATCGTGCCGACGGTGATGTTGTTGTAGATCGTCGCGATGGCATCGAGCGGCGTGTTGACGCAGCCGTGCGAGCCGTCGGTCAGGTAGATATCCCCGCCGTACTCGGTGCGCCACGAGGAATCGTGCAGGCCGATCTGATCGTCGAACGGCATCCAGTAGTCCACATGGTCGTTCCACGTCGGGCCGACGAGATAGGTGTCCGTCGTCATGCTCGCGATGCGGAAGCAGCCGCGGCGCGTATAGTCCCCGGCGGCGATGTTGCCGGTGACGACCGGCGTTTCCACGAGCAGCTTGCCGTCTACATAGTACCACATGTACTGGTTATCCAGGCTGATCTCCACGAAGGTGTCCGTGAAATCATAATACCAGTACTGGCTCTTCCAGTACCACGAGGTATCGTAGCTCGGCGTGACGGTCGCGGTCTCGCCGCTCTCGAGCGCCGCGGCAATATCCGAGGCAAGCGCGTCACGGTCGAGGATCCAGCCGGTGTCGCCGACGCGGTAATAGATATACGGGCGGGTCTTTTCGGCGTTGTGGAACTTCGCATAAATGCCGTCGAGCGCATACTCATCCGCGAGCGCGTCCGAAAGCGCCTTCACCTTTTCCGGCACCGGCGCGCACACCGTCTGCCCTTCGGCATCCGAGAGCGTCACATCGCTCATGCGCCAGATGTCCTGCGGCGTGAGCGTATAGGTATTTCCGTCCTGAAAATCAAGCGTCACTTCCGTGGCGAGATAGGCGTCGATCGCGGCGCACTGCGCGAGGATCTCCGGGTTCTCCGCCGTAACGTTTTGCCGGATGACGGCGTTTTCCGCCTCGATCACGGGGCTTTCCTCGCGCAGATCGCGCACCGCGGGCAGCTGCTCCGCGATGGCGGAAACGCAGTTTGCGAGATTTACGAGATTGCCCTTCGAGCCGGGATCGACCGTATAGCCGTCCTCGCCGAGAACGATGCGCGCGTCCACCGGCTCCTGCCGGGGCGTTTCGTCATAGAGCGCGCGGGAGAGCAGCTCGCTCGCCGCGGCGGTGTCCGAAACGGCGTAAACGCCCGTCTCCAGACTCCGCTCGCCCTTCGTCATCCAGCCGAAGATGCCGGCCTCGGCGTGCTGCGCGTCAAAATATTCCTTCAGCGCGGCGGTGAAGCCCTCGGTGTCCACAAAGCTCTCAAGCGGCAGCGCGGCGATGGCATCACCCTGCGCGTCGCGCAGCTGCGCCGTGTGCGACTTTGCCGTGCCGAGCAGAAATTCCGCCGCCTCCGCCTCAGATACGCCGCCGCAGTCGTACCCGTTGATGACCGTGCCCGGCAAAAACGCCGAGCGGTAATAGATCGATACGCCGCCGAGCGCGATGACCGCGAGCAGCACGAGCGAGAGCGCGATCACGAGCGCTATGCGCGATTTTTTGTTTCCCCGTTTTTTCGTTGCCGTTTCTTCCATTGGAACCGTAAACCCCTCCGAAGCGTTTTCATCCTGTAAGACGGCGCAGCGCTGCTGAAAGTTCTCTTTCTGATTTTCTGTTTCGTTCATTTTTCTCCGCTCCGATTCTCCGCCGCGGCGCTCTTTGCGAGCGCCGCGGTATTGATGAGCCGCACACTGTCGCGGCAGCAGTCGATCCAGCCCTCGGCGCGCAGCCGCGAAAGCTCGCGGCAGAGGGCGCTCCGGTTCGCGCCGAGATAGGCGGCGAGGTCCTCCCGGCGCATGCCGAGCGAGAACGTGTTCCCCCCGGCGTCCGCGGCGGCATCGAGAAGGAACGCCGCGATGCGCGCCCGAAGAGAGTGCCTTGCGAGATATTCCGCCCGGCGGCGCAGCCGCCAGTACTTTTCCGCGATCTCCGCGAGCAGGTTTTCGCGCAGCCGTGCGTGGCGCTCGCAGGCGCGCTGGCACGACGCCATCATCGCCCGGTACGGCAGAAAGAGCGCCGCGGTATCCTGCGCCGCGATCACGTCCACGGGGCTTTTCGTATCGCGCGTCGCCATGAGAACATCGCCGACGAGAGCGCCGGGGCCGTGCACCGCCGTGAGGCTCCGCTCGCCGGACGGCAGAAGGCTCTCCGCCCGCACGCCGCCCGAGAGGACCACCGCGCACGCGCTCACCGCGTCGCCCGTGAGCCAGAGCGCCTCGCCGCGCTTATACCTCCGCTCGGCCGCGCCCAGACACGCCGTCAGCGCGGAAACGTCGTCCGGCGTGAGCGACGCGAACAGCGGGCAGCGCAAAAGCGCCGCTCTTTCCGTATCCGTCGTGCGTCTCACCCCGCTTTGTTGCCGCGGCAACTTACAATTCGGGTATACTATACTATACTGTGTGGCAAATGTCAAAAGCGGAGGAACCCACCCATGAAAGCAAAAAAACTTACCGCGCTTGCCCTTGCGCTCGCGCTCCTTTTCACTCTTGCCGCCTGCGGCGCGCCCGCCGCGGAAGTGCCCGCGGCGACGGAAGCGCCCGTCGAGGCCACGGAAGCTCCGGCGGAGCCGACCGAGGCTCCCGCCGAGGCGACGGAAGAACCGGCCGAGCCGGTCACGGTGCGTCTTGCCGCGCTCACAGGCCCCACAGCGATGGGCATGGCGAAGATCTTCTCGGACGCCGACGCGGGTACGGCGGCGAACGACTACGAATACGCGCTCTACGGCGCGGCGGACGAGCTGACGCCGCAGCTTCTGCAGGGCGGCGTGGACATCGCCGCGGTGCCGCTCAATCTTGCGAGCGTACTTTATAACAAGACCTCCGGCGGCGTGAAGCTCTGCGCCGTGGGTGTGCTGGGCGTACCGTATATCACGGAGTTCAACGGCGAGACCGTGCAGTCTCTCGCCGATCTCAAAGGAAAAACGGTCTACGCGACCGGCAAGGGCAGCACGCCGGAATATTTCCTGCGGTATCTGCTCGCCGAGAACGGTCTCGATCTCGACACCGACGTGACCGTCGAGTGGAAGAGCGAGCCGAGCGAGGTTGTTGCGCTCCTCAAGGCCGAAAACGGCGGCATTGCGATGCTGCCGCAGCCCTATGTCACCGCCGCGGCCGCGCAGCTCGGCGAGGGCTTCCGCGCCGCGGTGAGCCTCTCCGAGGCGTGGGACGCGCTCGATAACGGCAGCCGCTGCGTGACGGCGGGCGTCGTTGTCCGCACCGAGTTTGCCGAGGCGCACCCCGAGGCGGTCGAGGCGTTCCTCGCGGAGATGGCGGAGAGCGTCGATTGGGTCAACGCCAACCCCGCGGACGCGGGCGAAATCTGCGGCGCGCTCAACATTGTCAAAGCGCCCATCGCCGCGAAAGCCATCCCGAACTGCAATCTTGTGTGTCTGACCGGCGCGGAGATGATCTCCGCCGCGACCGGCACGCTCGAAACGCTCTTCGCGCTCAACCCCTCCGCCATCGGCGGCGCGCTGCCTGGCGAGGATTTCTGGTTCGGTGCGTAAGGGCACGAAAAAATTTAACTCCAACAGCGCCGCGGCGAGGATCATCGCCGCGGCTCTCGCGCTTTGCGTCTGGCAGGCGGGCGCTGCGGCGCTCGGGAACGATCTTCTGCTCGTAACGCCGGTCGCCGTCGCGCGGCGGCTCGGCGAGCTTATCGTTACGGCGGACTTCTGGGCCACGCTCGGCTTTACGTTCTCGCGCATTTCGCTCGGCTTCCTGCTCGCACTCGCGCTCGCGGGGATTCTCGCGGCGCTCTCCGCCGCCGTGCCGTTTCTGGAGACGCTGCTGCGACCCTACGTCGCGGCGATCCAGTCGGTGCCGGTCGCGTCGTTCATCGTGATCGCGTTTCTGTGGCTCTCGGCGCAGCGGCTTTCGACGTTTATCGCCTTTCTGATGGTCTTTCCGGTATTGTATACGAATCTATTGCAGGGTATCCGCGCGGCCGACCGAAACCTTCTGGAAATGGCGGACGTGTTCCGTCTCTCTTCGGTCCGGCGCATCCGGTGCATCTATCTTCCCGCGCTGCGCGGCCCTCTGTTCGCGGGCTGCCGCGTCGCGCTCGGGCTCTGCTGGAAAGCGGGCGTTGCCGCCGAGGTCATCGGCGTCGTGGCGCAGAGCGTCGGCGGCAGGCTCTACGACGCGAAGGCGTATCTGGAGATCGCCGATCTTTTCGCGTGGACGGTCGTGATCGTCGCGGTGAGCGCTCTTTTCGAGCGCGCATTTCTCTTCCTTCTCGGCAAAATTTTTGACGCTCTGGAGCACGCGGTATGAATAACG
>CAVEPP010000128.1:0-2108 GCA_963617605.1 Alloprevotella sp.
CTGCCGCTTGCGGCGGGACAAAGGATATGGAGCTTGTGCCGACGAAGGCTCCCTCTGCGAGGGAGCTGTCAGCGGCAAAGCCGCTGACTGAGGGAGAGATCGTTCTCCTTTGCACAAAAAGCATCTGCCCCGCGGTTTCCGCGGGGCAGATGCTTTTCTTATACTTATACTTATGTATTTTACTTTTTCCCAAAAAACTCTTCAAAGTAGTCCCGCGTGGCGTCGCGGCCGGAATCGTCCTTCGCTTCCTTCGCCGCCAGGACCGGTCGGGTCGGTTCGTCCTCCGGCGCTATGGCGGGCCGCTCGCCGGTAACGCGCGTCGGTTCGTCCACAGCGGAGTCCGGCGTGAGCATCACGTCTTCCCGGCGGCGGCTGCGCGGCGCACCGGTCGTGGCACGGACGCGGCGGGACTGCCGCAGCTCTTCCTCGTCGTCCTCCATATCGAGCCGGACGGTACGCGCGATCTCCAGCCGCTTCTGGTATGCGCGGCGCTTCGAGCGGTAGCGCACTACGACGAGAATGTACACGGCGAAAAGCAGCACCAGCGCCCAGAACACGAGGATGACGCCCGGCGTGCGCAGCGTTTCGCGGAGCTGATCCTTCATGTACTCCATACGCGAGAGATCGACCGAGGTGGTCGTAACGAGCGGTGATGTGCCGAGCACCACGCCGTCGCGGATCACGCTGATCTCGCCGACGACCTGTCCCGCACTGACCGGCGCGGTGAGCCCGTTTTCGGCAACGTCCGGCGAGAGGGTGATCGTCCGCTCGACCGCCGTCAGGTCGGCGTCGTTCGGCAGAAACGCGCGGATCGTCGTGCTCGGGCGGGCCGTGACGGTCTCGGCATCCGCGCCCATCGCAACAGGAACATCCGTCACGGTCTCGGTGGACTTCAAAACGTCCTGATAGCTGAAGTTGTTGAAGCCCCACTCGAAGAGTGTGCGCGTGTCGGCAAAGTTGCCGTAATACCAGCTGCCGTCGTCCTGCTGATACGCCTGCGATTTGAGCACGACGGAAAGGAGCTTCACGCCGTCCTTTTCCGCGCTGGAGGCAAGGCAGTATCCGGCGTCGTTCGTATGGCCGGTCTTGATGCCCTTGGCGTATTCATAGCCCCAGTCGCCCGGATAAAGAGGGTTCGTAGGGTTGACGAGCGAGTTCGTGCTCTCCAGCTTGCGCTCGGAGGAGACATTCGTGTCCGGCACGGTGTAGTTGATGGTGCTGGCGATCGTCATAAAGAGCTCATGCTTGGCCGCCTCGCGCACGATGCGCGAAAAGTCCCAGGCAGTGGTATAGTGGTTCGCATCGGGCAGGCCGTGGGTGTTCGTGAAGTTCGTGTTGGTGCAGCCGAGCTCGGCGGCGCGGGAATTCATGCGCGCAACGAAGTCCGAGACCGAGCCGCTGACATACTGCGCGATCACGTTGCAGGCGTCGTTGGCCGAGGCGACCATCGCGCAGTAGAGAAGGCTTTCGAGCGTCATCGTCTCCTGTTGCATGATGTACACGCTGCTGCCGCCGACGATCATGTCAAAGTCAAATCCCGGCTGCGCCGTGACCGGGTCGGAGAGCGCGATCTTGCCGGATTCGATGTCCTCCACAGCGAGAAGGACGGTCATCACCTTCGTGAGCGAGGCGGGGTAGAGCCGCTCGTCGGCGTTTTTCGTATAGAGAACCGTTTCCTGATCGTCGTCCTCGGCGAGGAGCACGGCGGCGTACGTCGTGTCGATCCCCGGATCGTCGATCGCCAGCGCGGCGGGCGAGACGAGGCCCAGCGCGAGCGCGGCGATAAGAGCGCATATTGCAAAGCGGATTTTTTTCATTCTTGACTTAGCCCCCATGAGTATATGGCATAACAGAGGCATTATAGCGGAAAACTATTGGAAATGCAACCTTTACCGGTCTTCCGGTATCTGGAAGCGAAAGAAAAACCGCTTCGCGGCGGCCTTGCGCACAAGAAAAGCTTGCAATATGGCGCTCTATAGTATAAAATATTTCCGCTTAAATGTCGCGTACAAATAAATATATTCACATACGAGGAGGAGTTTCCCATGATTTCCGCAGGCGATTTTCGCAACGGAGTGACCTTTGAAATGGACGGAAAGGTCATGCAG
>CAVEPP010000128.1:2118-5536 GCA_963617605.1 Alloprevotella sp.
GTATATAAGCGTTTTGAATCTATATATGGGAGGACCCTATTTATGATCACAGCAGGCGATTTCAGAAACGGCGTTACCTTTGAGATGGACGGACAGGTCATGCAGGTCGTCGAGTTCCAGCACGTCAAGCCCGGCAAGGGCGCGGCGTTCGTGCGCACGAAGATGAAGAACGTCATCACCGGCGCCGTCGTCGAGACCAGCTTCAACCCCACCGCGAAGTTCGAGGAAGCGTTCGTCGAGCGCCGCAGCATGGAGTACAGCTACAACGACGGCAACCTCTACTACTTCATGGACCCCGAGACCTACGAGCTTGAGCCCATCGACGAGAGCATGCTCTCCGACAGCTTCCGCTTCGTGAAGGAAAACATGGTCTGCACCGTCAGCTCTTATAAGGGCAAGGTGTTCGCGGTCGATCCCCCGACGTTCGTCGAGCTGACCATCACCGAGACCGACCCCGGCTTCGCCGGCAACACCGCCACCAACGCCACCAAGCCCGCCAAGCTGGAGACCGGTGCGGAGATCAAGGTTCCCCTGTTCCTCGAAGAGGGTGAGCGCATCAAGATCGACACCCGCACCGGCGAGTATCTCGAGCGCGCCAAGGGCTGAGAAGCTCTGTAATAACGTCCAACCATCAACAAAGGGAGGGTTTCTTATGACGACATCCGAAAAAGTGGCCTATCTGAAGGGTCTTGCCGAGGGCATGGGCATTCAGGAGGACGGCGGCCAGGGCAAGCTGTTCCATGTCATCATCGACATTCTGGAAGATCTTTCTCTCGATCTCGCGGACACGAAGGACGCGCTGGTCGACCTGACCGACGGCGTGGAAGAGATCAACGACGATCTCGCCGAGCTCGAAAACGAGTTTTATGAGAGCCCCTGCTCCTGCTGCGGCAGCGACGACGATGAGGACGAAGAGTACGACGAGGATGAGGACGACACCGTCTTCTACTCCGTGGAATGCCCGGGCTGCGGCTTCAAGCTGACCGTGGACGAGGATACGCTCGACGCCGGCTCCTTCGAGTGCCCGGAGTGCGGCGAAGTCATCGACTTTGAAAACGCCGCCGTCGAGGAAGTCGTTTTCGACGACGACGACGAGGACGAAAAAGACTGATCCCAATACGTCAAACAGCCGGAGGGAATTTCCCTCCGGCTGTTTTTTCATGCGGCAGGATGCCGGATGAGTTTGGCAAGTGTCGGCGCATCGGTGTAGTAATCGTAAATGTTCTGCACGCGCTGCCGCGCTGCGTCGTCCCAGCATACGTCGCCGCGCTGCGCGCAGAGCGTCTCCGCGTGGGTCTGCACGTCCGTGTAGAAGTATTCCGAGAGCTCGTAGCAGACGTACCGCTCGTCCTCGTACACGCGCCGGTCCTCAACCTCTGAAAGCGGCACGAGCTGGCCGTGGACGAAGAGATAGTCCGCGTTTTCAACGTCCTCGCGGAAATACGTGAACAGATATACGACCGGGATGGGCGCGCCGCCGTCCGTATCACCCGCGCGCTGCGCCGCGAGGGCGGAGAGGACGAGCGCTTCCTCGCCCGGCGCGCCGCCGACCGGCAGGCCGTAGGCGTCGAGCGTTGCGGAGTTCTCACCCGTGAGAAGGTGCTGCGCATCCGCCAGGGCAGCGGGATCGAAGATGACGCCCTCCTCCGCATCGCCGATGACGAGATCGGACGGCGCGGGACGCGCCACGCGCTCGCCGAGCGGCGCGAGAAGCTCGGCGCACGCGGCGTAGTACTCCGCGTTGTGGGCGCGGCGCTGCGCCACGTCGCCGGACAGTTCAAAGTATGGCCGCAGCGTTTCCTCCACGCGGGCGGCGAGCTCCGCGTCCGTCTCCGCGGGGGCGCTCGGCGCAGCGGTGGGTCCCGGCGTTTCCTCCGGCGTGGCTTCCGTCGTCTCCCCGGCCTTTTCCGGCGCGGCGGCACGGATGAAGCACATCCAGTCCTGACCGAACACAAAATTGCCGTTCGTCAGAACGAGATAGTATCCGCCTTGCGCCAGCGGTTCGTCCAGCGCCGCAAGATCGTAGGCCGCCGACAGATCGAGCGTCATCACGCCCTCGGTATGCGGCGCGAACGCCGTGTTCGTGAAGCGCACGGCCGCGCCGCGTTTCGGCGCGATCTCCCCGGACGTATCCCAACGCATGAGGCGCAGCTGTTCCTGAAATCTCAGCTCCTTGTCCGAGCGGTTTTCCACATGCACCGACACGATGCCGTCCCCTTCGTACACCGCGCCGAGCGCGAGATCGTCCCCGGCGAGCGGCGAGAAGAGGTCGGCGGCGAGCGCCGTCACGGTGAGGAGCGCCGCGAGCACCGCCGCGGCAACCGCAAACGGCACAATGCGCGCGGCGCGGCGTCTTCGGAGCGGAACACCGGTCTTTTCGGTAAATAGGCTTTGAATGTTTCGGTAATTTTCCTCGCTGAATGAGCGCATATTACTCTCCTTCCGCGCCGGTCACGCTCGCGCGCAGCCGCCGCTTTGTCTGATACAGCCGGTTGTCCACCTGCTTTTTGTCCAGGCCGAGCGCCGCGGCGATCTCGCGCGGTTTCTGCCCGAAATAATACCGCCGGAGCAATATCTCACGGTCCGGCTCGCCGAGCGCTTCCACCGCCGAGCGGAGCGCGGCGCGCCGTTCCCCGGCGAGCAGCGCCTCCGGCACGCCCAGCGGGTCGGCAAGCTCGACTTCCTCGAGTGATACGGCGCGGCAGCGCAGAATTTCCCGGCTGCGGTCGAGCGCGCGTGAGCGCGTCACGACCGAAAGCCACGTTTTGAGCGAGCCGCGGCGGGGATCGAACTTTTCCGGATGCTCCCATAAATATACGAACGCATCCGCCGCGGCCTCTTCCGCGTCCTGCTCGGTGCCGACGCCGCGGAGCGCGGCGGCAGCCACGGTATAGAGATGGCGGGAGTAGCGCGCGATCACGTCGGCAATGGCATGCTCGGAGCGCGCGGCGAGCGCCGTGGCGGTCTTTTCGTCTGTCAAAGGCTTCACCTCGTTTTCTTTTCGACCGGTCTATTATACAGTACGGCAAAAGAGGCGGAAATACTTAGAAAAAATGTGTCAGCGGGGATAAACCCCGCTGACACATTTTTAATAGTTTCCCTATGACGAGGGCCGTTCTTATTCCGCATTGTCCTCCGGCGTCTCTTCGTACCGCTCCAGCGCGTACTCGATGCACTGGTTCACGATCCGGTTGAACGATATGCCGGTTTTCAGATTGATCTCACATATGCGGTCAAACGTCTCCTCCTTCATCCGGATCGTCCGGCTGACGGAGGACATTTTCTTCTCGGAAGTGTCAAGTTTAAAAGAATCCATCGTTTTCCCTCCTGCGTACATATTGTAATCAGAAAGAGAATCTATTATAATGTACACACATGCGTACAAATATGGGTGCAAAAAACGGATGCAGAAGGGAGG
>CAVEPP010000129.1:0-2003 GCA_963617605.1 Alloprevotella sp.
CAACGCAGAAACGCGGTGCTGGCCTGATCCTGTACCGCGTTTTTCGACAGGCTGAAAAAGAGAGAAGAGCTGCGGCTCTTCTCTCTTTTTTGGTGTACAGAAATTATTCTTCGTGGTGCTCTTCGCTGTGGACTTCCGGCGCTTCGGGCGTTTCCTCTTCGGGAACGGTCCAGGTCGCCTCGGTCGTTTCATCGACGACCTTTTCAAAATGCACGGCGTCCTTCACGGAAGAGACCGCGTTCTGCGCGGCGGTGCGGACGCGCTGGGTGTCCTCTTCGCTCACAACATTGACGACGTTGCCGTCCTCCTTCATGACCTCGACGCTGCAGCCGAAGCCGACGGTGGCGAGAATGCTCGCAAGCAGCACCCACTTCGCGGAGGCGACGGCCACAACGCCGCCGACGATGCCGACGTTCACGGGGATGTTGAGCAGCGTGCGCTCGCCCTTGCGCACGACGATGCGGGAGACGTTGCCGCGCCGCACGAGATCCTTGACCTTTTCCACGATGGACTGCACTTTGTTTTCGTTCATTGTATGTGCTCCTTTCCGGACTGTCCGGTTTTTTTACTTTCTGGCTGTATTATAGCATCGCCCTTTGAAAAATCCATAAAAAAAGTGTGGAGAAACTGTAAACTTGTCGAACCGGCCGCCGCGCTGCGCGGAAAAGCTCCGTCTTGCGCTGCGCGGAGAAATACGCTATAATACTTCTATCTATGCGTATGCTTTGAAGAAGGGAGGCTGCGGCTGTGGCGTTCAATACGGCGGGATTTCTGTTTCTCTTTTTCCCCGCGGCGTTTCTTCTCTACCGGCTCATGCCGGGACGCCGGACGAAGAACCTGTTCCTTGCGATAGCGAGCGCGGTGTTCTACGGCTTCGGTGGTCTTGCCTCGCTTCCCGTGCTGCTCGCGGCGTTCCTCTGGGACTATCTCTTCGGACGGCTCATCGCAAAGGACGAAAAGCGCCGGAAACTCTGGTGCGGCGTCGCCGCGGCGGGCAACCTTGCGCTGCTCGGGTTTTACAAATATCTCGCATTCGTGCTCGAAACGCTGCATCTTCCGGCGCTCTCGCAGCCGTTCGCGCTGCCGCTCGGCATTTCGTTTTTCACGTTCCACGGCATTTCCTATCTGGTGGACGTGTACCGCGATCCCTCCCGCGTCTGCCGGAGGGCGGACACGCTCTTCCTGTATCTCGCGTTTTTCCCCCGCCTGATCGCGGGGCCCGTCGTCCGCTGGCAGGACGCCGCGGCGCAGCTCGCGGAGCACCCAACCTCGCCGGAGATGACGGCGGCGGGCCTTCGCCGTCTTGTGCGCGGCCTTCTGAAGAAGCTCCTGCTTGCCGAGAGCGCCGCGGCGGTCGCCAATGCCGTATACGCTCTCGCGCCCGATCAGCTCGGCATGGGCCTTGCGTGGCTCGGCGCGGTGAGCTACTGTCTCCAGATCTTCTTCGATTTCTCCGGCTACAGCGATATGGCCATCGGCATCGGCATGCTCTTCGGCTTCACGTTCCCGGAAAACTTCAATTATCCGTATGTCTCCGGCAGCGTGAGCGAATTCTGGCGGCGCTGGCACATGACGCTCAACCGCTGGTTCGTGGACTATCTCTATATCCCGCTCGGCGGCAGCCGCCGCGGAAAATGGACGACGGTGCGAAATAAGCTCATCGTCTTCTTCTGCACCGGTCTCTGGCACGGCGCGGGCTGGACATACATCCTCTGGGGCCTCTGGCACGGCGTGCTCGTCTCCGGCGAGGGGCTTTTGAAAGCGCCGATCGAAAAGCTGCGCGAAAAGCGCGGCGGGCGGATCGTGATGCACGTCTATACGCTGCTCGCGGTCATTCTCGGCTTTGCGATGTTCCGCGCATCCTCCGTGCAGCAGGGCTTTCTGCTCATAGGGCGGATGTTCTCCTTTGCCGGCGCGGGCGCTGCCGGAGTGCTTGCCGCGGAAGAAATTCTTACCGGCGCGCGCATCGCGGCGCTCGTTGGCGGCGTCATCCTCTCCATGCC
>CAVEPP010000129.1:2013-5525 GCA_963617605.1 Alloprevotella sp.
GAGGAAATACTGACCGGCGCGCGCATCGCGGCACTCGCCTGCGGCGCCGTCCTCTCCATGCCGGTCGTCCCCGCGCTCACGCGGCGGTGCACCGGCCGCGGCTGGGAGATCGTCTGGAACGTTCTCGCGCTGCTCGGCCTTCTCGCGGCGATCCTCGCCCTCTCGGGCGGGAGCTTCACGCCGTTCATCTACCAGCAGTTTTAAGGAGGGGCGGACGATATGAAAAAAACGCTCTCTCTTATCTTTACGGTGCTCTTCCTCGCCGTGTGCCTTGTCCCCGGTCTGGGCCTTCTCCTGACCGGCGGGGCGGACGCCGCGGCGAACGAGATACTGCCCGCCGCGCCGGTGATCGCCGCGGACGGGAACTTCAATCCCGATTTTCTCGCGGAAACGGCGGCCTATGTGAACGGCCGGTTTTCCTTCCGTCTCGAGGGCATCACCGCCTGGGCAAAGCTCAACGCCGCGCTTTTTCATACGTCCACGGCGGAGAACGTCCTCCTGGGGCGTGACGGCTGGCTCTTCTACGCGCCGACGATCCACGACTATACCGGCGACGCGCCCATGACCGCGCGCGAGCTCTACTGCGCGGCGCGCACGCTCTGCCTTTTGCAGGAGTACGCGGAAGACCGCGGCGGAGACTTCCTCTTCACCGCCGCGCCGAACAAAAATACGCTCTATCCGGAGTACATGCCGGAGCGGACGCGCCTCGGCGGCGTCTCCAACATGGATGCGCTGTATGCGCTGCTTGACGAAATGGGCGTTTCGTATCTCGATCTGCGCGGCGTGTTCGCGCGCTTGTCCGATCCGTCCCGCCTCCTGCGCGATGATCTCCTGCAGGACACGGAGCCGCTTTATTTCAAAACGGACAGCCACTGGAACGCAAAGGGCGCGGCCCTTGCCGCTGATGCGCTGCTCGCCGCCCTTGGCCGGGAAAGCGATTATTTCGCCGGTACCGTATCCGCCGGAGCGACGCACCGCGGCGACCTTTACGAAATGCTCTATCCCGCGGGCGAAGAGCTGGAGGAAGATTTTGCGTATGCCCCCGGCTTCTCCTTCACCGCGAACACCGATAACCCCGACCGCGTGACGATCACGACCGAGAGCGGCGCCGGGACCGGCGCGCTTCTCTGCTACCGCGATTCGTTCGGGCGCAATCTCTATCCGTATCTCGCCGAGAGCTTCGCCTCGGCGGAGTTTTCCCGCCGGAACGAGTATACCGCCGCGACGCTCCCGGAGGGCGGCACGCTCGTGATCGAGCTCGTTGAGCGCAATCTCCGCTATCTCGTGGAGTATGATTCGCTCACGCCCGCGCCGGAGCGGGACGCCGCGCTCGTCGGGACGGCAGCCGTGGGTGAGGGAAAAGCCGTTCTGACGGAGAGCGCCGGTACGGAAGGGTACACGGTCTTTTCCGGCACCTGGGACGGCATGACGCCGGACGATGATTCCAATGTCTACGTCCTCTCCGGCGGCGCGCTCTATGAGGCCGTGCCGCGCCCGGACGGGTTTATCGTATCGCTGCCGGACGGCAGCGCCGTTGACGCCGTATATGCAGCGGCGGGAGGGAACCTTTTCCGCCTTTCCGCCGTCTATGCCATAGACTGATAAAAAACCAAAGGAGACAAAACTACATGAAAAAGATCCTTGCTCTGCTGCTCGCCGCGCTGATGGCGCTCGCCCTCGCCGGCTGCGGCGGAAACGCCGAGACTCCCGCGCCCACCGAAGCTCCCGCGACGGAAGAGCCCGCTGCGACCGAGGCTCCGGCAGTCGAAGAGCCCGCCGCGACGGAAGAGCCCGCCGAGCCGGAAGACAACGGCGCGGAGGACGAAGCTGCCGCCATGGTCGAGCAGGTGCTCGCGCTCAAGGGACAGCCGGTACAGGAGCTCTATGACGCCATCGGCATGCCGACCGGCGAGGCGGAGTACGCTTCGAGCTGCCTCGTCACCGGCGGCAAGGACGGCGTGCTGCCCTACGACGGCTTCACGGTGTACACCCTCGTGCAGCCAGACGGCACCGAGACGGTCTACGACGTCGAGAAGAACTGACGGCGAATCAGCCAACTTTATCCCGAATATCACAGGGGGACCATTATGGACAATAACAATTCTTCCGAAAAGCGCGGCCGCCATCTGAAGGAGACCGGCGAAGGCAAAGCGGTCAGAAAAGCCGGAACGGTCCGGGAAGCGCCGGTGAACGACCGCCCGGAAAAACCGGAAAAGAAGAAAAAGCACGTCGGACGCACCGTTATTATCGTGATCGCGGCGGTGATCCTTGTTATTCTGCTCGCGGTGTTTCTGATCTTCCGCGATATGTACGGCCAGCTCAACACCCGCCGGCACACCCCGGCGGAGGCGACGGCGGTACCTACTGCGGCGGCCGACACAACACCCGCGCCGGACGGCTCGCCGGAACCGACGTCTGCGCTCACGGATGAGGAAAAAGCAAAGCTCGAAGAAATGGAGCTTCGCAGCAGTCTGGCGGAATCCGCCGAAGAGGTCATGAGCGATAAGAACGTCTATAACGTCCTGCTCATCGGCTCGGACGGACGGACGGAAGAGCTCGAACGGAGCGACGCAATGATCCTCGTCTCCATCAACAAGACGACGAAAACCATCTGGCTGACCTCCCTCATGCGCGACACGCAGGTGGAGATCACCGACTGGGGCATCGGCCATCTGAACTGGGCGACGCGCTTCGGCAGCGTGGATATGCTCATCAACACGATCGAGAGCACGAGAAACTTTGCCATCGATGTGGACAACTGGGCGATGGTGGACTTCCTCGACTTTGCCGAGGTCGCCGCTATGGTCGGCCCCATCACGGTCTCCGTTACCAAGGAAGAGGCCGAGGATATCAACCTTCTCATCCGCGAGGCGTGCCAGCTCAACGACCAGTATTACGGCACCAATGTGCCCCGCTGCTATTTCCCGACCGATAAGGACGGCACCTACACCATCAGCGACGGCTTCCAGATCCTCGGCTACTGCCGCGAGCGTCACATCGGCGGCGACACGGGCCGCAGCCAGAAGCAGCGCGACGCGCTCATGCAGATGTGGGGCAACGTGAAAAAAATGAGCCTCACCGACCAGTATGCGCTCGCCAAGGAGATCATGTCCATCGTCAGCACCGACATCACCATGGGCCAGAGCGCATCGCTGCTGCTGCAGGCACCCGAGCTTCTGACCTATGAGATCAAGATGCAGCAGTGCCCGACGCCCGGCGCGTTCTGGGGCGGTCTGGATGCGAACGGCCTTTCCATCTACAACGCCGACTTCCGCGTGAACCGCAACTTCCTGCGCGCGACGATCTACGGCGAGGAAATGTCCTCCTGGGATCTCACGAGCGACTGGACGGGCGAGCTCATCCAGGTCTACTATCCGCCGGAAAAGGAAAACGCCGGATGATCTTCGGAAAATAACTCTCAGGCGGCAAAAACCTGCGTTTTTGCCGCCTGATCGGTTTGTTAAAAAGGCAACCACCGGCTATGCCGGTGGACACAAGAAGTTCCACTTATG
>CAVEPP010000130.1:0-5522 GCA_963617605.1 Alloprevotella sp.
GAGGATAACGAAAAGAAAATAGGGGAGCAGGAAAGTCATGCCGCCGTAAGTGGAGACCATGATGGGGAAGCGCCAGATGTTGCCCATGCCGACGGCGGAACCGATGCACGCGAGGACGAAACCCCACCGGCTGGTAAAGCCGTCACGGTTCGTGGTAAGCTGTTTGTCTGCCATTGAATTTCTCTCCAATAATTTGATGGATTCGACTGACGCATGGCGCCGGTGAGGATCCGGTGCCATGCCGTCCGGCTTCGTTGATACAACGCTTTCTCAGTTTCTCCGATTTTGCTTCTTCTTATTTCTCTTCGTTGGCGCAGGCGCAGCCGTAATAGCGCTGCATATCTTCAAAGCTGGATGCGAGTGTTTAAAAAAATCCGACCATGATAGTCTGTGCTGCCGGAAATGGTGAAAAGCTGTAATTATATTTCAGGGGGTGCTTGACGCATCCCCATTTTTAATGGCAGCGCAGGCAAAAATTTGTATCACGCCGTTTTTTTCTTCCCGACGGCGCGGAGGATGAAGCCGAGGACAAGACCAACGACAGCGGGGATGAGCCAGAAGAGGCCAAGACGGAACAGCGGCAGGGACTCCTTGCAGAAAGCGACAAGGCCGTTCACATGCAGGAAGGCGCGCGCGCCGTCCGGCAGAGCGGCAAGCAGATCCAGCACCGCCGCAGCGAGCGTGAACACCGTGACGGAGACGAACACGCGCTTATCGTATTCGAAGAAATGTCCGAACAGGCTCAGCAGCATGAGCGTGATAGTGAGCGGATAGAGGAACATGAGCACCGGCACGGAATAGCCGATGATCTGCGTCAGGCCGATGTTGGCGATCAGCAGCGACACAACGCTGAACACGACCGCCCACGCCTTATAGCTCATGGACTTGGGGAACAGGACGCGGAAGATCTCCGCGCAGCTCGTAACAAGGCCGATGGCGGTCTTGAGGCAGGCGAGCGTCACCGTTACGGCAAGGATGATCTGCCAGGCGGTGCCGAAATAATACCCGGCGATGTCCGCCAAGGCGATGCCGCCGTTGGCGCTCACAGCGAACGCGCCGCGGCTCTGCGCGCCGACGATCGTCATGGCAAGATAGATGAGCCCCATGAATACGCAGGAGAACACGCCCGCGCGCACGGTATTGCCCGCGACGGCGGCGTCGTGCTGGATGCCAAGATCGCGGATAACGCTCACAACGATCACGCCGAACGCAAGCGAGGCGAGCGCGTCCATCGTATTATAGCCGTCCAGAAAACCGGCGGAGAAAGCGCTCGCGGCATAAGTGCCCTCCGGCGCGACCGACGAGACGGCGGCAATGGGCTTTACGAGCGCCGTGACAACGAGCACGGCGAGAAAGACGAGAAACAGCGGGTTGATGATCCGCCCGACCCACGTGAGGATCTTGCTCGGGCGCAGCGAGAAGAACAGCACGAGTGCGAAGAAGATCACGGAGAATATGGCAAGCTCCTTCACCGCGCCGCCGGTGAGCAGCGGCTCCACGCCGATGGTAAAGCTTGTCGCGGCGCAGCGGGGGATCGCAAAGAGCGGTCCGATCGTCAGATACAGCGCGCAGGTAAAGAACACGCCGTACCCCTTCCCTACCCGGCTGCTCATGGCGAGCAGATCGTCCGAACGGCTGATGCCGAACGCCGCCACGCCCATCAGCGGCAGACCTACCGCGGTGACGATGAAGCCGAGCGCCGCAATATAGGAGTTGGCACCCGCGAGCTGGCCCATGTGCACCGGGAAGATCAGGTTCCCCGCGCCGAAAAATAACCCGAACAGCATGCTTGCCACAGCAATAAGCTGCCGAAAATTCAATCTCTCTTTCATGTCTCTTCCCTCATACGATGCAAAACTATTTTGCAATTTAAAATGTAAAATTGATTGTACCTCTTTTCCAACTTTTGTGCAAGTCTTTTTGTGCAAAACATTTGTACATTTCCGGTGTACTTTTCCCGCATTTTTCTGGTATAATGGCATCTGCAACCGCCGGTTGCGGAAGTTCCAAGCCGGAATGGTGGCATTGCAACCGTCCCAACTGTGATACTGGTACCATCAAATTCAAGGAGGATACATCCTTATGAATCTCGCAGAAAAGATTTTATACTGCCGGAAGAAGGCGGGCCTTTCGCAGGAAGCGCTCGCGGAAAAGCTCGGCGTGTCGCGGCAGGCGGTCAGCAAGTGGGAGACCGGCGAGGCCGTGCCGGAGCTTCCGAAGCTCGTACTGCTCGCCAGGGCGTTTGACGTAACGACAGACTGGCTGCTCTCGGAAAGCGATCCGGAGCCGGAATATCCCCCGGAGCCGGAATATCCCCCGGAACCGGAAACGCCGGCCGCGCCGGAAGCCCCGGCGCAGAGCTCCAACTGGACCGAGTCCATCCCCGGCGTGATCGGACGGCTCATCCGGCGCTACGGCTGGCTCTACGGCGTGTACACCGCGCTCGCGGGACTTGGCTTCATCGTGATCGGCGCGATCGCGCGTGGCGTCAGTCTCAGCATGGAGCGCTCGTTCTTCGGCAGCACCGGCATGGATCCCTTCGGCGGGTACGGCAGCTTCTCCGATTTTGCGGGAAGCGGCACGATCTGGTACGACAGCGCCGGAAACGTCATCTCCTCCCCGTTCGGCTCGTCCGGCATGGGCGGCAGCGGCTTTACGAATCCCGTCGCCATCTTCGGCACGGTCATCATCGTGATCGGCGTCGTGATGCTCATCGCCGGCGTCGTCCTCGCGGTGTATCTCAAAAAGCGCGGGGATACGAAGTAATCGAAAACCTTTTTCAGCAACCCCCGGCTTCTCTTTTGGGTGAAGCCGGGGGGTTGCTTACGTTATGTTATAAAGAGTCTATTGGGACGGGGGCAGACGCATGACAGCACGACGGAAAAGAGAATACCGCATTCTCGGCGCTGCGGCGGCGTGCATCGCTCTGGCCATGGCTCTTCGCGTCCTTTCGCGCACACTGCCGGGAAGCCACCCGGCGCTCTCGCTCGCGCGCAGCGCGATCTATATCGCCATGATGAGCGTGTGGTGCGCGTCGCTCCGGCGGCGCATCATCCAGGCGCAGGCGCGCCGGTATTTAACGGCAGTCGCGGCGCTCACAGTGTTGTGGCTGGCACTGCGCACCGTGAAATACTCGCTCCCGGACGGGTGCGCGCCGGGGAGGTATCTCTGGTATCTCTATTACCTGCCGATGCTGTTCATCCCGACGGTCGCAGTGTTCATTGCGCTTTCACTCGGCCGGGCGGAGAATTACCGGCTTCCGCGGCGGGCCAATCTTCTCTGTCTCCCGGCGGCGGCTTTGCTCGCATTTGTGCTGACAAACGACCTTCATCAGCTTGTCTTTTTCTTCCCGTCGGGCGTGATGTCCGATCTCGATTACGGCTACGCGCCGGGGTATTATTTTGTCGTCGGGTATATGGGGCTATGCTCGGCAGCGGCGTTTTCGCTGATGCTCTTCAAGTGCCGTCTGCCGCACAGCAAAACCTGTCTTTTCCGTCCGGTGATCCCGATCTTTCTCCTTTTACTATATTGTATGGGCTACGCAGCCGGGGGGCATTGGCTGTGGGTGCTCGCGGGAGATCTCACGGTGACGGTCTGTCTCGGCATCGCCGCAATCCTGGAAAGCTGCATCCGCTGCGGCCTCATCCCGTCCAACGTTGGGTATGATGAGCTGTTTGCCGCCACGACCATCGGCGCACAGATCACGGACACGAACTTCACCGTGACCCACGCTTCCGCTGGGGCGCAGCCGATCGGAAAAGAAAAACTCGCCGAAGCAGCGCACGGCGCCGTTTCGCTGGATAAAAACACGCTGCTCAAAGCACACCCGGTAGAAAACGGCTACGTTTTCTGGCAGGAGGATATCTCCGAGCTGACGGTTGCCGAAGAGCAGCTGGAGCTCACACGCGAAGAGCTGCGCGAGACCGGCGACATTCTCAAGGCCGAGCGCGAACAGAAAGCGCGTTGGCTGCATCTGCAGGAGGAAAACCGTCTGTACGACCGCATCGGGCAGGACACCGCCCTCTCACTCGCGCAGCTGCGCGGTCGGATCGTGCAGCTCCGGCAGACGGAGGATATTGCCGCAGCGCGGCGGAGCCTCGCGGAGATCGTCGTCATCGGGACATATATCAAGCGGCGGAGCAATCTCATTTTCGTTGCGTCGCAGCGCGGCACCGTCACCGCCGACGAGCTGCGGCTGTGTCTCAACGAGTCGGCGGCCAATCTCCCGCTCTGCGGCGTGGAATGCCGCGTTCTGGTAAACTTGCAGGGCGCTTATGCCGCGGAGGAAATTTACCGCATTTACGATCTCTTTGAGGCGGTCGTGGAGAAAAGCCTTTCTTCCCTGTGTTCGCTCCTGCTCATCGCAGAAGAGCGCGGCAGCGCGGTGCAGACACACATCTGCGTCTCGTGCGGCGCTTCCCTTTCGCCGCTCGGAGCGCGTTTCCCCGCGCTGGATATGGAGCAGGACGAGGACCTTCTCTGGTATCTCACATTTCCGAAGGACGGTGCGGACGGATGAACGTCATTAAAGAGAGCTTTGATAATCTGCCCATCGCCGTCTGCTTTTTCGATAGCCGCGGCATCGTCCGGCTCATCAACCGCCGGATGCTCGCCGTCGGCGCGGCGCTGCTCGGCAGCGGCATACAGACGCTTTCGGAGCTGCGTGATGCGCTCCATGCGCCGCCAAAGGGCGTTGCGGTGCTCGACGCCGCGCAGCGCATTTACCGCTTCCCGGACGGTGCGGCGCTGCGTTTTTCCGAGGAGGGCATCACCGATGCCGACGGGTGTACCTATACGCAGGTGACCGCCGCGGACGTAACGGAGCTTATGGACCGGCAGGCGCGGCTGCGGGAGGAAAACCGCCGTCTGGACGATGCCAACGAACGGGAACGCCGGCTCTACCAGAACATGCCGGAGATCGTGCGCGAGGAGGAGACGCTCGCCATGAAGATCCGCGTCCACGATGATATCGGCCACAGCATTCTCTCCGCGCGGCGTGCTCTTCTGCGCAGGGAAAGTCTCGGCAGCATCCGCGATCTCGCGGCGCTCTGGGAGAGATCCGCAGCGCTTTTGTGCCGAGCAAATGACGCGGATGAGCCGGACGACGCCTATACCTATGCGCTCGAGCGCGCAAAGGCGCTCGGCGTTCACGTGTTTACCGAGGGCGAGCTGCCCGAGAGCGGTGAGGCGCGGGAGCTCTTTGCGCTTGCGGTGCGCGAGTGCTGCACCAACTGCGTCCGCCACGCCGCGGGAACGGAGGTCTATGTCCGCGCCGGATGCTCCGGCAGCGGCTGGCAGCTGGAGATCTGCAACAACGGCGCGCGTCCCGCCGGGCCCATCCGCGAGGGCGGCGGGCTCGGCACCCTGCGGCGGCGCGTGGAACGCCGCGGCGGATCGATGGAGATATGCTCCGCGCCGGAGTTTGCGCTGCGCATCATTTTGCCGAAGGAGGAAAAGCCATGACCCGCGTGATGATCGTAGAGGATCAGAAGCTGATCCGCAGCCTTTTGGAAAGCTATATC
>CAVEPP010000131.1:0-5513 GCA_963617605.1 Alloprevotella sp.
AACTGCGCGAGCGCGTCGGCTCCGGTGTGCATGCGAGCATCGTTCTCGACAAGACGCCGTTCTACGCTGAAATGGGCGGCCAGAGCGCCGACCACGGCCTGCTCATTCTCAAGGACGCTGTCTTTGAGGTGCACGATGTGCAGAAGAACAAGGCCGGCAAGGTGCTGCACCACGGCGTGATGGTCTCCGGCAATCTCGCCGTCGGCGACAAGGTGAACGCCTGCGTCGATACCGGCCGCCGCAAGGCGATCATGCGCGCCCACAGCGCCACCCACCTGCTGCACAAGGCGCTGCGCACCGTTCTCGGCGACCATGTGCATCAGGCCGGCTCCCTTGTGGAGCCCGACCGTCTCCGCTTTGACTTTACCCACTTCTCCGCCATGAAGCCCGAGGAGATCGCCTCCGTCGAGCGCATGGTGAACGAAGCCGTGCTCGAAGGCTTCCCCATCACCGTGAAGGAAATGCCCATCGCGGAGGCCCGCAGTCTCGGCGCGATGGCGCTCTTCGGCGAAAAGTACGGCGATGTTGTCCGCGTCGTCGATATGGGCGATGGCTACTCCGTGGAGTTCTGCGGCGGTACACATCTCGACAATACCGCGAAGGTCGGCTCGCTGCGCATCATCAGTGAGTTCTCCGTTGCGAGCGGCGTGCGCCGCATCGAGGCCATCACCGGCCAGGAGACGCTCAAGTTCATTGAGAACAACACCCGCCTTCTTATGACGCTCTCCGAGCGTCTCAAGGCCAAGCCCGAGGAGTTGCTTGCCCGCGCCGAGGCGCGCACGAGCGAGATCCGCGAACTGCGCTCCGAGCTTGAAAAGTTCCGCGGCCGCGAAATGCTCTCCAGCGCCGAAAACTTCCTCGCCAGCTCCAAGAAGGTCGGAGCGCTGCACGTGTTCACCGGCGTTGTGCCGGTCGATACGCCGGATAACCTCCGCAAGATCGGCGACTTCCTGCGCGACAAGGACGAGAGCATCGTTGCGGTGCTCGCCGCCGTGCGCGACGGAAAGATCACCTTCCACAGCGTGTGCGGCAAGGCGGCGGTCGCCGCCGGCGTCCGCGCGGGCGATATCATCCGCTCCGTCACCGCCATCTGCGGCGGTAAGGGCGGCGGCAAGCCGGATTCCGCCATGGGCGGCGGCATCGACATGCTCAAGCTCGACGACGCTCTTGCCACCGTGGACGATTTCGTCGCCAGCAAGCTTCAGTAATTTATTTGGGAAGCCGCCGCATTGCGGCGGCTTCTGTTCTATCTTTGAAAGGAGAGTATTCCATGAACGACTGCCTTTTCTGCAAGATCATTGCCGGGGAGATCCCGTCCGCGAAGGTGTACGAGGACGAGCACGTCTACGCCTTCCGCGACATCAACCCCCAGGCCCCGACACACATTCTCGTTGTGCCGAAGGAGCACATCGGCTCTGTCGCGGAGCTGACGGAGAAAAATTCCGCGGCCGCTGCGCGCTGCCTCGTCGCCGCGGCAAAGATCGCCGAGAGCGAAGCGCTGACCGGCGGCTACCGCATCGTCTCCAACATCGGCCCTGACGCCGGGCAGACCGTGAAGCATCTCCACTTCCACATCCTCGGCGGCAAGCGCCTGGATGACACCATGGCGTAAGGGGTACGGAAAACGTACAAGGGCGGGGCTCTGCTCCGCCAGCGGGAAGAAACTGGTTTACCGCAAACCCAATAGCCTCCCTTGTGCAAAGGGAGGTGGATTTTGCCGCAGGCAAAAGACGGAGGGATTGTAAGTATCGGCAAGATAGAGTGACAATCCCTCAGTCAGCTTCGCTGACAGCTCCCTTTACACAAGGGAGCCTTTTTAAACATACATAACCAACCGTATGGTTGGAAAACCTAAGCTGAACGCAACCGTTTGGTAGCATCAGCTCGGGTGATTGTATGTATTTTCCGCGTCTGTATGAGCTTCGGGAAGACCATGATCTGACACAAAAGAAGATCGCCGAATATCTGACCATGCATCCGGAGGTCTACCGCCGGTACGAAGCCGGTATCCGGGAAATCCCGGTCTGGGCCGTGATCCGGCTCGCGGAGCTTTACCACGTTTCCACGGACTATCTGCTCGGCCTGACGGACGAGAAGAACGGCCATGCGTAAAGCGGCACTGCTCTGCGGAGCGCTGTCCCTTGCTGTTTTTGTATCCTTTTATCTCCTGCCGGAGAGTGTTCTACTCCCGGCAGCGGGTGTCTGCGCGCTTCTTTCCGTGCTTACGCTGCTGCTTCCGCGCGGAAAGGGCCGGGCCCGCGCGCATCTCGCGCTGCTCGGCGCGGCCATCGGGCTTTTTGCCTTTTTCGTGCAGGAGCATTTTCTCGCCGCGCCCTCGGACGCGCTCGCCGGAGAAAAGCGCGTGATCTCCGTGCGTGTGACGGATTATCCGGATATTTACGATACGAGCGAATACCTGACGGTGCGCGTCACGGACCCGGACGTTCCGGGCGTGAAGTGCCGCATCGCTTCCTACGATACGGAGAATTTCACCGCGCTCACGCCGGGCGACGAACTTTCCATCCCGGTAAAGCTGCTTCCGGCGCGGGAGCGCAACGGGCAGAGTGTGGATACCTACGCCGCGCAGGGGATATTCCTTCGCGCGACGGCGACCGGCGCGCCGGAGGTCACCGGACGCTGGAACTTCTCGTTTCTCTATGCGCCGAAGGCGCTCTGCCGCGCCATCGGCGGGATCTGCCGAAACGTGTTCCCACCGGATGTGCAGCCGTTTCTCACGGCGCTCCTCACCGGCGACAAGACCGACCTTTACGACGACGGCGCGCACTACTATGCTCTCGCCGACGCGGGGCTCGCGCACGTTGTGGCGGTGTCCGGCATGCATATCGCCTTTCTCATGGGCTTTCTCTTTCTGCTGATTGGGCGGCGGCCGTGGGCGGTCGCGGTGAGTCTGCCGGTGCTGCTGCTCTTTGCGGCGATGACCGGCTTCACTCCTTCGGTGACGCGCGCGGCGGTCATGCAGTTCTTCCTTCTCGCTGCCCCGCTCTTTGGCCGGGAGAGCGACGGCGTCACATCGCTTTTGACAGCGCTCGCACTCTTGCTGCTGCTCAATCCCTCCGCCTGCGCGAGCATCAGCTTACAGCTGAGCTTTTCCTCCGTGGCGGGTATCTGGTTTCTTTCCGATCGGATGTACCGCGCGCTCGAACGGCGGATCGAAGGCTCGAAGATCGCCAAAAATCGGCATGCCCGGCGCGTTCTTCTTTTCGCCGCGGGTTCGGTTTCAAGCAGCATCGGCGCGATGGCGCTCTCCGCGCCGCTCACGGCGGTGCATTTCGGCTCGGTGTCGGTCGTGTCGCCGCTTTCAAACATCCTCTGCCTGTGGATCGTTTCGGCGGTCTACATCGGCGGGTACATCATTGTGCTGCTCGGCGCGTTTCTGCCCGGCGCGGCGGCGCTGGCCGGAGGTGTCCTCGCATGGGGCGTCCGGTATATTTACGCGGTGTCCGGTTTCCTCTCGCGCCTCCCGTGCGCGAATGTGTATGTGCGGAATCCGCTCTTTCTCGGCTGGCTCGTGCTCGTATACGCGCTCTTCCTTGCCGCGTGGCTGCGCTCGCGGAAAACCGGGCGCTTCCGCGCTCTTGCGCCGGTATGCGTTTCGCTCGCGCTGCTCTTTACCGCTGCGGGCATTACGAGACTCCAATGGAACGACACGCTCCGTCTCACGGCGCTCGACGTCGGACAGGGCGAATGTATCGTTCTCACGAGCGGCGAGCACGCCGCGGTGATCGACTGCGGCGGAAGCTGGGTCACGCACGACGCCGGGAAAAGCGCCGTGCAGTTTCTCGGCGGCGAGTGCCGGAAGCGGATCGACGCGCTCATTCTCACGCACCTCCATACCGACCACGCCAACGGCGCGGCGCAGCTCTTATCCCGCGTGCGCGTCGCCACGCTCTATCTGCCGCGCGAAACGGAGGAAACATCCCTGCTCGCAGAGATACTGGATGCCGCGGAGCGGCAAGGGACACGGGTGGAATATGTGACCGAAGACATGACGCTGACGCTCGGCACATCTTTGCTCACCGTCTGGTCACCGCTGCTGCCGGAATCGGACGATGCGAACGAAAATGGCCTCATCATTGAGGCCTCGCAGGACGATTTCGAGGCGTTCATCCTCGGCGACGCGCCGTCCAAGGCGGAAAAGGCGCTTATCGCGTCTTCGCCGATGCCGGACGCCGAGGTGCTGTTCGTTGCGCACCACGGCTCGAACACGTCCACCTGCAAAGAGCTTCTGGAAGCGATCACGCCGGAAACAGCGGTCATTTCCGTTGGGTATAATACGTACGGCCATCCGACGCAGAAGGTTCTCGACCGGCTGGCAAAATATGACATTACCGTGCTGCGCACGGATACCGACGGCGAGATCTCCATCGCCGCCGGGGAGGGGTAAAAGCTATGGCAAAGCCGTCCTTCGGCAAAAAGGAAGCGCCGCTCGACTACGGCGCGCTCGTAAAAGATCTCCGCGATAAAGGCCCGGAAAAGCTCTATCTTCTCTGGGGCGAGGAGGACTATCTGCTCTCAGACTTCGTCTCGCGCCTGCGCGCTGCGTGCGTCGGCACGGAGGAGGACGAGTTCAACGCAAAGCGCATCGATTCTCCCGCGCCCGCAGCGAACGATATCGCCGAAGCGCTCGACGCCATGCCGTTCTTCGGAGACCGGACGTTCGTGGAGCTGCGCGGGTTTGACGTGAACAAGTGCCGCGACGAGCGCACGACGGCGCTCTTTGCGGACATTCCGGACTGGTGCACTGTTGTCATCACGCTCCCGACGGGCATGGAGCCGGACGGACGGCTCTCGTTTATCAAGCAGCTCAAATCCGCGGGAAAGGCCGTGAACTTCACGGCGCAGACCGGCGCGCCGCTCAACAACTGGATCGTCCGCCGCTTTGAGGCCAACGGCAAGCGCATCGACCGCGACGCCGTGGACCGGCTCGTGTTCCTCTCCGGCGATCTTATGAACCGGCTCATCCCGGAGATCGCAAAGATCTGCGGCTATGTCCCCGGAGACCGCGTCACAGCGCAGGACGTCGAAAAGCTCGCGCACCACATCCCAGAGGCGGACGCTTTCCAGATGACCGAGGAGATCGCCCGCCGGAACTACGACGGCGCGGCGGCCAAGCTCGCGGAGCTGCTGGCCGGGGATGCCGAGCCCATTGAGATCATGGGCGTGATCGGCTGGCAGGTGCGGCAGCTCTATGCCGCGAAAATCGCCGAGAAGAGCGGGCGCGGCGCGCCGTTCCTCATGGAGATCCTCGGCACGTCGAGCGAGTACCGCGCGCGGAAGCTCGCCGAGACCGCAGCAAAATTTT
The DNA here is from genome assembly GCA_963617605.1 of Alloprevotella sp. Taxonomy (GTDB): domain Bacteria; phylum Bacillota; class Clostridia; order Oscillospirales; family Oscillospiraceae; genus Apopatocola. The sequence goes on from CAVEPP010000131.1 coordinate 5,324, forward strand.
CCCTTCCGGCGCTCACGAACGGCGTGCGGCTGTGCGCGGAGTACGCCATGAAGCCGCGCGAGAGCGGCGCGATCACGGATGCCGAGGCGGTCAAGGAATTTCTGATCCGCTTTGCAATGGAGAGCCGCCGTGCTTAAGATCAAAGAAGCCATTGTTGTGGAAGGGCGGTATGATAAGATCGCCCTCGAGC
>CAVEPP010000132.1:0-5497 GCA_963617605.1 Alloprevotella sp.
GTCACAATCCCTCAGTCAGCTTCGCTGACAGCTCCCTTTGCACAAGGGAGCCTTTAAACTTCCATGATGATCGGCAGGATCATCGGGCTGCGGCGGGTCTTTTTGAAGAGATAACCGGAAAGGCCGGACTTCACGCGGCTTTTGATGCTCGCCCAGTCGGTGATACCGTTATCCTCGCAGTAGGCGATGCTCTCCATCGCCACGCGGCGCAGCTCGTCGATGAGCTTGTCGTTTTCCTTTTCGTATACAAAGCCGCGGCTGATGATGTCCGGGCCGGAGATGAGCTGCGCGTTCTCCGCCGAGAGCGTCATAACGACGACGACCATGCCCTCGTCGGCAAGGAGCTTGCGGTCGCGCAGCACCACGGTGCCGACGTCGCCGACGCCCATGCCGTCCACGAGCACGCGGCCCGACGGGACGGTCGCGCCGAGCTTGGCGGACTTGGCGGTCAGCTCAATGACTCTGCCGTTCTCGCCGATGACAATATTCCGGCGGTCGTGGCCCATGCCTACGATCATGTCGCCGCTCTTGTGGAGCATGCGGCGCTCGCCGTGCACGGGGATAAAGAACTTCGGCTTTACGAGCGCGTACATCATTTTGAGCTCTTCCTGGCAGGCGTGGCCCGATACGTGCAGGTCGGTGCCGCGCTCGTAGATGACCTCCGCGCCCTTGGCGAAAAGCTCGTCGATGACGCGGGAGATCGTCGTTTCGTTGCCGGGGATGGCGCTTGCAGAGATGATGACGCGGTCGCCGGGGCCGATGTCTACCTGCTTATGCTCAGAAAACGCCATGCGATAGAGCGCGGACATGCTCTCGCCCTGGCTGCCGGTGGAGATGATGACGAGCTTATTGCGCGGCACGGAGCCGATGCGCTTCATATCCACGAGAATGCCGTCCGGCACCTTCATATAGCCGAGCTCCACGCAGAGCTTCACCACGTTTTCCATGCTCCGCCCCGTGATGCCGACCTTGCGCTTATACTTGACGGCAAGATCGATGATCTGGCGGATACGGTCCACGTTCGAGGCGAACGTCGTTACGATGATGCGCTTGTCGCAGTCCTTGAAGAGCTGGTCAAAGCGGTCGTGCACCTTGCTCTCGGAAAGCGAGTGGCCGGGGCGCTCCACGTTCGTGGAGTCCATGAGCAGCGCGAGCACGCCCTCGCGTCCCAGCTCGCCGAAGCGCGTGAGATCGGTCATCTCGCCCTGCAGGGGCGTGACGTCGATCTTGAAGTCGCCGGTCTGGACAACGGTGCCGACCGGCGTTTTGATCGCAAACGCCACGGAATCGGCGATAGAGTGGTTCACGTGGATGAATTCCACCTGGAAGCATCCGGCGGTGATCGTCTGCCCCGCCTCGACGGTGACGATCTTCGTCTTATCGAGCAGGCCGCGCTCCTGCAGCTTGAGCTGCACGAGCCCCGCGGTCAGGCGCGTCGTATAGATGGGCGGGCTGATGCGGTCCATCACGTACGGCAGCGCGCCGATGTGGTCCTCGTGGCCATGCGTGAGGAACATGCCGCGGATGCGGCTCTTGTTCTTCACAAGATAGCTCACGTCGGGAATGACAACATCCACGCCGTACATATCGTCGTCCGGGAAGCCCATGCCGCAGTCCACGACAATGATGTCCCGGCCAAACTCGTACGCCGTGAGGTTCTTGCCGATCTCGTTGAGACCGCCAAGGGGAATGATCTTCAGTTTTTGTGCCATAAAATAATAGTTACTCCTGTTAGATAAAATTTGAGATATGTATCCGGACGGGCTGCGCCCTTACCGGATTATGTTCGCAGTTGGGGAGGATTATACCTCCGTTACATCTCTCTTCTGCCTTCGAGCGCTTTGAGCATGGTGGCGTCGTCCGCGTATTCGAGATTTGAGCCGACCGGCACGCCAAAGCCGAGGCGCGTGATGCGGATGCCGAAGGGCTTCAAAAGGCGCGAGAGATACATCGCCGTGGCGTCGCCCTCGGTGTCGGGGTTCGTTGCGAGGATGACCTCCTCCACCCCGCCCTGTGCCACGCGCTCCAAAAGCTCGCGGATGCGCAGATCGTCCGGCCCGACGCGGTTCATCGGCGAGAGAGCGCCGTGGAGCACATGGTATACGCCGTGGTATTCCCGGCTGCGCTCGATGCTCAGTACGTCGCGCGGCTCGGATACGACGCAGATCGTCGTCTTGTCCCGGCTGTCGGACGCGCACACGGGGCAGAGCTCGCCGTCCGTCAGGTTCTGGCACACCGGGCAGGTATGGACGCTCTTTTTCGCTTCGAGCACGGCGTTGGCAAAGCGCTCCGCTTCCTCCTGCGGGAGCGAGAGCACATGAAACGCCAGCCGCTGCGCGCTCTTGCGCCCGATGCCGGGCAGAGAGGCGAAGCCGTCGATGAGATTTTCCATAGCCGCCGGAAAGAACGATGCCATAATACTATATTACTCCTTAGTTTCGTATCGAAGAAATGGCCGCGGCGCGGTCCGCCTTGCCGAAAACGGCGCTGCCCGCCACGAGCACATCGCAGCCCGCCGCCTTCACGAGCGGCGCGGTGTTCGCGTCGATGCCGCCGTCGCACTCGAGCGCGCAGGAAAGGCCGCGCTCCGTGATCCAGCCGCGGATCGTTTCGATCTTCGGCAGCATCTCCGCCATGAATTTCTGCCCGCCGAAGCCCGGCTCTACCGTCATCACGAGCACCATGTCGAGCGTATCGAGCCACGGGAGAACCGCTTCCGCCGCCGTTGCAGGCTTGAGCGCCACAGCCGCCATCTTTCCCGCGGCCTTGATATCGGCAATGGCCGCCGTGATATTCTCCGGCGTGTCGGCTTCCGCATGCACCGTTACGAGATCGGCCCCCGCGTCGCAGAAGCGCTTCGCGTACCGCACGGGCTTTTCGATCATAAGATGGACATCGAGGAACATGCCGGTCGCCTTCCGCACCGAGGCGAGCACAGGAAGGCCGATGGAGATGTTCGGGACAAAGAGGCCGTCCATTACGTCATAGTGGATCCAGTCCGCGCCGCCTTGCCGGACGGATTCGATCTCTTCGCCCAGGCGGGCGAAATCGGCGGACAGAATGGACGGGGCAATCTTCAGCATGACGGTATTCCTCCGGTATGTGTCGCGGGGTCGTCCCCCGGCATAAGTATGGTTGCGGGCAGATGCTCGAGCGCTGTCTTTTTCGATACGGGGGACGCCGGTGTTCCGGCGTCTCCCGGCTGTGCGCCTACAAAGCCAATTTGCATTATATACCAAATCGCTTTTTAATTCAAGTGAATAGATGTACAACCATGCTTGACGGAAGACGGGAATCCATGTAGAATACAGTGTGATTCTCGAAGGAGGCGGTTTTATGCGGAAGAAGCGTCGCCGCGGCATGGGGCCGGTCGGCACGATTGCGCTTATATGGGTGTTTTTCGCAATTATCATGCCGGTCGTCCGGCTGTCCGGAGGGCTGATCGCCGCCGGTCTCGCACTCATGGCGTCCGTGTGGGCCGCCAATGCGCTGCGCCGAAAGGCGGAAAAGGACAAGTCCGGGGAAAAGGCCATCCCCGTGCAGTATACGGAGGTCACGCCGGAGCCCGAAAAGGCCGCCGCGCCGGAAGCCCCCGCCGAGGAGCCAAGTCCCTACTCGCCCGAGGTGCAGGCCATCATAAAGGAAGGCCGCGTAGCTCTCAAGGAGATGGGACGGCTGTACGCCTCCATCCCCAACCCGGAGATCCGCAGCCGCATCAACGAGCTGATGAGCGTTTCCGACAAGATCGTGCGCGACGCCATCGACGATCCCGCCGATGTGCCGCAGATCCGGAAATTTCTCGATTACTATCTGCCCACGACGATCCGCCTGCTCAACGCTTACGACCGCATGAATGCGCAGGAATATGCCGGGGAGAACATCACCGGCTCGATGGAGCGCATTGAGGAAATGCTCGACACCACTATCGTTGCCTACAAAAAGCAGCTTGACGCGCTCTTCGCCAATCAGGCCGCCGACATCCAGATGGATATTGACACCATGAACGCCATGCTCGCCCGCGAAGGGCTCGGCGGCAAGAGCTATCTTGATATCAAGGATTTCATGAAGCAGTACGAACAACAGCAGAACGCTCCCGCAGATACTGGAAGCTCCGAACAAACGATGAAAGGAAGCACCTCCAATGGATGAAAAAACTTACGTTCCTTCCCTGACGCTCAACCCCACGCAGGCCGCCGCGCAGGAAGCCCCCGCCGCGCCGCAGCTCGTTGTGGAAGAGGAAAAGCCCGCCGTTGAGCCGGAAAAGCTCGACATTGACCGCCTCTCCCCCGAGGAGCAGGCCGCGGTGCGCGAGTTTGCCAAGCAGATCGACGTGACCGATACCAATCTTGTTCTTTCCTACGGCGCCGCCGCACAGAAAAACATTGCCGATTTCTCCGGCGCTGCGCTCGGCAAGGTGCGCACGAAGGACATGGGCGAGGTCGGCGATATGCTCACGAGCCTCGTCGTGGAGCTGAAGGATCTCGATTACGACGAAGCTGAGCAGAAGAAGGGCCTCCGCGGTCTCTTCAAAAAGGCCTCCCGCTCCATTGAGGAGACGAAGGCAAAATTCGACAAGGCTGAAGTCAACGTGGACAAAATCACCCAGCAGCTGCAGAACCATCAGGTCGTCCTCGCCAAGGACATTGCCTCGCTCGACCGTATGTTCGAGCTCAATCAGGCGTATTTCAAGGAGCTCACGATGTACATCATCGCGGGCAAGCTCCGTATTCAGGAGCTGCGTGAAAAGGATCTCGCCGAGCTGCGCGCGAAGGCGGAGAAGTCCGGTCTGCCCGAGGACGCGCAGGCCGTGAACGACTTCACGAACCTCATCGGCCGCTTTGAGAAGAAGCTGCACGATCTGGAGCTGACACGCACGATCTCTCTGCAGATGTCCCCGCAGATCCGCATGATCCAGAATAACGACCTTCTTATGACCGAGAAGATCCAGACGGCCATCGTGAACACCATCCCCCTCTGGAAGAGCCAGATGGTGCTGGGGCTGAGCATGTACCACTCCAAGCAGGCGATGGACGCCTCCCACGCCGTTTCCGACGTGACGAACCGGCTCCTTCTGAGCAACGCCGAAGCGCTGCACACCGGCTCGGTCGAGGTTGCCAAGGAGTCCGAACGCGGTATTGTTGATATTGAAACGCTCAAGAAAACAAACGAGCACCTCATTTCCACGCTCGAAGAGGTCCGCCAGATCCAGGATGACGGCCGCGCCCGCCGCGCCCAGGCCGAGGAAGAGCTTGGCCGCATTGAGGGCGAGCTCAAGCAGAAGCTCATGGATATGAAGGGCTGACACCTCAAAGGGAGAACCTCATATAACTATAAAGACAGACGGTTTTATAATCCGTCTGTTTTTTTTGCCTCCCTTTACACAAGGGCGCCTTTTCATATGGTAAAAGAGGCGGCTCCGAGAGCCGCCTCTCAGACTGTCAAAAAAAGCCTCGCAGAGTTTGCGCCCGCAGGCGCAAATAGAGTCCTAATCATTTTC
>CAVEPP010000133.1:0-5482 GCA_963617605.1 Alloprevotella sp.
CCCCGTCACCTTCCTCGACACGCCGGGTCACGAAGCCTTTACCACCATGCGCGCCCGCGGCGCGATGGTGACCGATATCGCCATTCTCGTCGTTGCAGCCGATGACGGCATCATGCCGCAGACCATCGAGTCCATCAACCACGCCAAAGCCGCCGGTACGCCGATCGTCGTGGCGATCAACAAGATGGATCTCCCCGGCGCGAATCCCGACCGCGTCAAGCAGGATCTCACCAAATACGATCTCGTCCCCGAAGAGTGGGGCGGCGACACGATCGTCTGCCCGATCTCCGCAAAGACCGGCGCGGGCGTCAACGAGCTGCTCGAAAATCTCGTGCTGCAGGCCGAGATCATGGAGCTCAAGGCCAATCCGAACCGTCCGGCGCGCGGCACGGTCGTGGAAGCGCGTCTCGACAAAGGCCGCGGCCCGATCATGACCGTTCTCGTGCAGAACGGCACGCTCCACACCGGCGACATCATCATTGCCGGCACCGCTGTCGGACGTGTCCGCGTGATGACGAACGACCGCGGCGAGCGCATCACCGAAGCCGGCCCCTCCGTCCCGGTGGAGATCGCCGGTATGTCCGAAGTGCCGTCCGCAGGCGACGTGTTCAACGCCGTTGCCGACGAGCGCATGGCGCGCGCTCTCGCCGAGGAGCGTCTTACCGCGCAGCGCAGCGCCGTTGCCGCGGGCGCGGGCAAGAAGGTCTCGCTCGAGGATCTGTTCGCCCGCATCCAGGAGGGCGATCTCAAGGACTTCAACATCATCGTCAAGGCAGACGTGCAGGGTAGCGCCGAAGCGGTCAAGTCCTCGCTCGAAAAGCTCTCCAACGAGGAAGTGCGCGTGCGCGTCATCCATTCCGGCGTCGGCGCAATCAACGAGTCGGACGTCATGCTCGCCTCGACGAGCAACGCCGTCATCGTCGGCTTCAACGTCCGTCCGGACAACGCCGCGCGCGACAGCGCTGAGCGCTCCAAAGTCGAGCTTCGCATGTACCGCGTCATCTATGACTGCATCAACGACGTAGAAGCCGCCATGAAGGGCATGCTCGCGCCGAAGTTCCACGAAGTCATCATCGGCCACGCCGAAGTCCGCCAGACGTTCCGCGTGTCCAAGGTCGGCACCGTGTGCGGCTGCTATGTGCAGGACGGCAAGATCCAGCGCAACTGCAGCGTGCGCGTCAACCGCGACAACATTGTCATTTTCGAGGGCGAGCTCGCTTCGCTGCGCCGCTTCAAGGATGACGTCAAGGAAGTCGCCGCCGGTTACGAGTGCGGCATGCAGGTCGAAAAGTTCAACGACATCAAGGAAGGCGACATCATCGAGTGCTTCGTCACCGAGCAGCTGTAAAGAGAGGAAGGGTAAACTATGCCGTCCAATCACATCCAGCGCATCAACGACGATATCCAGCGCACGCTCGCCTCGCTTCTGCGCGAGGTGAAGGATCCCCGCGTGCAGCAGGGCGATCTGCTGAGCATCGTCCGTACCGAGACGACGGGCGATCTGCGCTACTGCACCGTATATCTGAGCGTGCTCGGCAACGTGAACGAAAAGGAGCTCAAAAAGGGGCTCAAATCGTGCGGCGGCTGGCTGCGGCACGAGCTGGGCACCTCGCTCTCGCTGCGGTATACGCCGGAGCTGATCTTTGAGCTCGATCACTCCATCGAGCACGGCGCGCACATTAACGACATCATCCGCCATCTGGACGGCGCTTCGCCCAGCGGCGGGGAAAATGGGTAAATATGGAACTTCTGGAATGCGCCGCGTATCTTCGCGCGCACGACAATTATCTTCTGGTGACGCATCAGAGGCCGGACGGGGACACTCTCGGAAGCGCCTCTGCGCTGTGCCACGCACTGCGCCGTTTGGGAAAAACGGCGCATCTTTATAAAAATTCCGAGATCACGGAGACGTTCGTCCCCTTCGTTTCGCCGTACCTCGCGCCGGAGGGCTTCGTTCCCGAGACGTGCGTGAGTGTGGACGTGGCCGAAAGCAAGCTCCTCGCCCGCGGCTTTGAGGGAAAGATATCCCTCAAGCTCGACCACCATGTCCCCCGCGGCGAGCAGCCGGAGCACGCCGTCATCTGGACGCACAGCGCTGCCTGCGGCGAGCTTGTTCTCGCGCTTATCGATGAACTGCTCGGCGGACCGGATAAAACGGAGGCCGACCTTCTCTATATCGCCGTCTCCACCGACACGGGCTGCTTCTGCTACGCGAACACCAACAGCGCCACGTTCCGCGCCGCCGCGCGTCTTTGCGACGCCGGGGCGGATCTGCCGCTGCTCAACAAGATCTTTTTCCGCACTAAGTCCCCGGCGCGGCTCGCGCTGGAGGGTATGGTGTGCTCCTCGCTCCGCTCCTACCGCGATCACGCGATCAACATTGCCGTCATCACGCTCGACATGCTGCGCCGCGCCGGCGTCACCGAGGACGACTGCAGCGATCTCGCCTCGCTCGCCGGACAGGTGCGGGGCAACCGCGTTGCCGTAACGGTGCGCGAGCTCTCCGTTGCCCCACCGCGCAGCAAGGTATCCCTGCGCACGGACGGCGGCGTGGACGCTTCGCAGGTCTGCGCCCGGTTCGGCGGCGGCGGACACAAAATGGCGTCCGGGTGCGAACTGGATCTTCCGCCGGACGAAACGGCGGACGCGGTGCGCCGCGCCGTGGAGGAAGCATGGGCGTAAACGGTATTCTGCTTCTCGACAAGGACGAGGGCTGGACAAGCCAGGACTGCGTTTCCAAACTCCGGGGCATTCTGGGCGAGCGGCGCATCGGCCACGCCGGTACGCTCGACCCGCTGTCCACGGGGCTTCTTGTTGTGCTCGTCGGCCGCGCCACGCGCGCGGCGGCGTTTGCCGAGGCAGAAACGAAGGAATATATTGCAGCGTTCCGGCCCGGCATCGTTACCGATACCCAGGATATTACAGGCAACCTTCTGCGCTCATCGGACGTCTTACCCACAGAAGAGGATGTCCGCGCCGCGCTTCCCCATTTCACCGGTGAGATCGAGCAGATCCCGCCGATGTACAGCGCCATTAAAATTAACGGCCAAAAGCTCTATGATATCGCCCGCCGCGGCGGTGAGGTGGAGCGCGCGGCAAGGCGCATAACCATCCATTCCATCGACTATCTCGGGCAGGAAAACGGCGATCATATGCTCCGCATCCGCTGCTCGAAGGGTACCTACATCCGCACGCTCTGCCACGATCTCGGCGAGTATCTCGGCTGCGGCGGGTGCATGGCGGCACTGCGGCGCACACGCTCCGGCAGCTTCTCCGTAGAAAATGCCCGGCGCATCGGCGCTCTCACGCGCGCCGACCGCGATACGCTTCTCCCAACGGACACGCTCTTTTCCGCGGCGGCGTCTCTGACGCTCACCGCCGCGCAGGAAAAGCGCTGCCGCTGCGGAAACCCGTTCCAGACCGATGCGCCGGACGGAGAGACGCGCTTTTATTCCGAAAGCGGCGAGTTTCTCGCCATCGGACGCGTCACGGACGGCGAGGCCGTCACGGTAAAAAGTTTTTTTGAGGTTTGATCATTCATGGCAGAGAGAAAATGTGTTCTCGCTCTTGGATTTTTCGACGGCGTACACCGCGGCCACGCGGCGCTTTTGAACCGCACGATCGAGCGCGCCGAAGCGCTCGGCGTTGAGCCGGCAGTCATGTCGTTTGACACGCACCCCGACACCTTTGTGTTCGGCACACCCGTGCCGCTCATCAACAGCGCGTCCGACCGCGCCGCCGTCATCCGGCGTCTTTTCGGCATAGAGCGTGTGAATTTTCTCCACTTCACCGAGGAAACGATGCATATGCCGTGGCAGGAATTTCTCCGGCGCATCCGCGCCGAGATGGATGTCGCGGGCTTTGTTGTGGGCTATGACTTCTGCTTCGGCTGGCGTGGCGAGGGAAACACCGAGCGCCTGCGCGATTACTGTGCGGCGAACGGTCTTACCTGTGACGTGGTCGACAAGGTCGAGCTCGACGGCATCACCGTAAGCTCCACCTATATCCGCTCGCTTCTGCTTCAGGGGGACATGCTCCGCGCCGAATATTTCATGGGGCATCCGCATTTCCTCTCGGACGTTGTCCACCACGGTCACCGGCTCGGCCGCCATCTCGGTGCACCGACGGTCAACATGCAATTTGCACCCGGCGTGCTCATCCCGCCGCACGGCGTTTACGCCGCGCGCGCGCTTCTCCCGGAGGGCGAGTTTCCCGCCGTTACGAACATCGGCATCCGCCCCACGGTGAGCGACGAGCCGGTCGTCACCGTAGAGAGCCATCTGCTCGGGTTTGACGGGGATCTGTACGGCCGCACGCTTGCGCTCGAGTTCTTTGACTTTCTGCGTCCGGAGCGGCAGTTTGCCGATCTCGACGAGCTTGGCGCGCAGATCGCCCACGACGGCGAACGCGCCCGGCAGATCGTGGAGGCACGCCGATGAATTTTGCCGATATCCGAAAAAAACTATCCGGCGGGGATCGCGCTGCGAGCGCCGACCCCAGCCGCGCCTTCGGCTCGGAGGCGGAAATGATGGAAGCGCTGCGAAAGCAGGAATTCACTCCGCCGAAGCCCCGCCCCACAGCGGCGGAGGTCATGGGCAGCATCCGGCAGCGGTTTACCCGTCCCGCGGAAGAGACACAAAACCGCACCCCCCGCGACGATACCGCCGCGCGTACATACGTGCCCGAGGCCATGGCGCAGCCGGAATGGGAAAACCCGTTCACTACGCCCGAAAAGCCGAGGAAGCCTGCACGGGATGTGCCGGTATACGAAACGGTCGGCGGCGATATGCCGTTCGAGCGCCGCGCCGCCGTGTCTTACACGCCGCAGGGGTATGGCTCCTATGGCGGCTACGCCACACCCTATGCCTCCGGCGGGTACGCGCCTTATCCGCCCGCTGCGCCCTATCCGCCGCAGGGCTATGCTGCGAGCGCCTACGGTGCGCCGTACTACGATCCCTACGCCGCGCCCGTCTATGACCCGCGCTATGCCGCGCCCTTTCCGCCGAACGGATACTATGCCCCGCAGAGCGCCTATCCGCCCTACCCGCCGCAGGGCTATGCCCCCACACCGGAAATGCCGTATGCTCCGCAGCCGGAATATGCCGCGCCGGAATATGAGGCCGCCTTTTACGGAAGCGGCATCCCCGCGCCGGAGAGCTATCCCGCGCCGCCGTATGCCGGCGCGCCGCAGCAAAGCGCCGCGGCAGCAAAGCCGAAGCGCAAGCCGCTGGAGGGTGCTGATCTCCGGTATCTCCTTTGGTCCGGCTCCATTGTCTCCGGCGTGCTGCTCACGCTCGTGGCGTTCGTCTATGCCTGCACGCTTTGAATCGAAAATGATGAAATGCGCCTCGTTTGGAGGCGCATTTCGCATTTTTTCAAAAATATCGATTTTCCGTTAATATCCGGCAGCAAAACCGTAGTATATGGGTAGGGATGAGCAAAACACACATTGAACATCGAGGTCGAAGCGATGCAATAAAGG
>CAVEPP010000134.1:0-5416 GCA_963617605.1 Alloprevotella sp.
AGCGGTCCATGAACGCGCCGGGGTCGCCCTCGTCGCCGTTGCAGACGACGTACTTTTCGCCCTGCGGCTGACGGCGCACGCTGTCCCACTTCTTGCCTGTGGGGAAGCCGCCGCCGCCGCGTCCGCGCAGGCCGGACGTGAGCATTTCGATGCAGATCTGTTCGTCGGTCAGCTCGAAGAGCGCCTTTTCAAACGCCTTGTAGCCGCCGCGGGCGATATATTCCCAGATGCTCTCGGCATCCATGTGGCCGCAGCGCTCGAGAACGATGCGGTGCTGCTTGTTATAGAAGGGGACTTCCTCCTGCGTGGCATAGCTCTTGCCGTTCATCTTGTAGAGGAGGCGCTTGATGATCTGCCCGTTCATGATCGTCTTTTCCACGATCTCGGCGCAGTCGGAGGGCTTAACGTGGGTATAGAAAATGTCCTGCGGCATGATGTTGACGAGCGGGCCGATCTCACAGAAGCCGTGGCAGCCGGTCTTCTTGAGATGGATGGCGTCGTCTGCGTGCTCGGAGAAGTTCACGGATACGGCGAGACCCTTCTCCGCGCAGATGCGGCGCAGCTCCTCGTAAACCTCGAGCGAGCCGCCGGCGATGCAGCCCGTACCGGCGCATACCATGATCGAAACGCCTTCGCGCGCGAGTGCTTCCTCCGCCTTCCAGCGCTGGGCTTCAAACGTGAGCTTTGTGCGTCGGATCATTTCGTCTCCTCCTTCCGGATGCTCTCCACGAGCGCGATCGCCTTCTCCGGCGTCATTTTCGCGTGGACCTCGCCGTTCACGGTGAGGACCGGCGCAAGGCCGCACGCACCGAGGCACGCGACGGTTTCCAGCGTGAAGAGCATGTCGCTGCTCGTCACCTTTTTCTCGTTCAACCCGAGATGCTCCTCCAGAGCCTCCAGAATGGGCTGCGATTTGCGCACGTGGCAGGCGGTGCCGTCGCACACGCGCAGAATGTACTTGCCCTTGGCTTCCAGCGAGAAGCGGTCATAGAACGTCGCCACGCTGTACACCTTGCCCGGACTGATGTGCAGCCGACCCGCCAGATGCACCAGCACCTCCGGCGGCAGGTACTTGTAATGCTCCTGCACATCCTGCATCATGCCGATCAGGTTTTCTCTCTTGCACTCGTGGTTGTCCACGATCTGATCGGTCAGTGTGAAATCTCCATCAAATAACATAACGCATTCCCCTTTTGTTGATTAAATGACGCTTTTTCACAGAAAAAATTATTTCATCAATTTTACCATACATATGTTGAGTTATCAACTTGTTTTTCAAACGACGGCGGATCTTTTTACTGCGATTCTTTCATTGCGCTGCGGCGCAAAACATGGTAAAATATAAAATTAGTCTTTAGTCTGTTGATATGGGAGGCGTACACCAATGCCGGAACCGAAACTTTCCATCATCCCCTGCGGGGATTATGCGCTCGAAACGGTGCGCGCCGCGCTCCTTGCGGCTTTGGATGCCGTCGGTGGGCTCGAGTGGGTGAAGCCCGGCATGCGCATCGGCATAAAGCTCAATCTCTGCGCCGCGAGAAAGCCGGAGCAGGCCGCGACGACCCATCCGGTCATGGCCGCGGAGCTCACGCGCTTGCTGCGCGAGAGGGGCGCGGAGGTCGTCCTCGGCGACAGCCCCGGCGAGCCGTTTACCGCCGTGGTGCTTAACCGCGTATACTCGCTCGGCAATTACGCGCTCTGCGAAGCCGCCGGGGGAGAGCTCAACCGCGACTTTTCGCACCATGCGGTCGAATTCCCGGACGCCGTCACGGTCAAAAGCTTTGAATATACCGCGTGGCTCGAAAAGTGCGATGCCGTCATCAACTTCTCCAAGCTCAAGGCCCACGGGCTCATGGGCATGACGGCGGCGGTAAAGAATCTCTATGGCGTCATCCCCGGCACGGTGAAGAGCGAGTACCATTTCCGCTACCCCGATCCGATGGCGTTTGCCAACATGCTCGTCGATCTCAACGAATATGTCCGTCCGGTGCTCTGCCTTTGCGACGCCGTGGATATCATGGAGGGCAACGGCCCCACGCAGGGCACGCCCCGGCACATGGGCGCGCTCCTCGCCTCGACGAGCTCCTATGAGCTTGACCGGCTGTGCGCGTGGATGCTCGGCCTGGAGGAAAAGGAGCTGCCGTATCTCACGGCGGCAAAGCAGCGGGGGCTGCTCTCCGAGGAGGGCGAGCCGCTTTGCGTGAAGGACGCCGCGCCGTACCGCGTGGACGATTTTGTCCGCTCCGGCGCCACGTGCAGCTGGTTTGCGCCGAACCCGGAGGATAAGCCGTTCCGGAAGCTCGTGAAAAAATGCATCGCCGTGCTGCTCCGGTCCAAACCGGCGCTCGGCGAAGGCTGCACCGGCTGCGGCCACTGCGCGCGGCTCTGTCCGGCGGGCGCGATCACGATCGTGAACAAGCGCGCCGTGATCGACCGGAAGAAATGCGTCCGGTGCTTCTGCTGTCAGGAATTCTGCCCCTCGGGGGCGATGCGCGCGCAGCGCTCGTTCGTGGCGCGGCTTTTGAGTAAATAATATTTAAGAGAGAAAATACAGGAGAATTACGAGGGAAAACATCCATGCACTTCTTTTCACAGTACCGGGGACTCCGCCGGGAGAACTATGTTCTCTTTTTCGGGCGGATCGTGACGAACATGGGCTCGATGGTCTGGCCCATGCTCACGATGATCCTCAACCAGAAGCTCGGCATGAGCGCCGGGAACATTGCCATATTGACGGCGGTATTCGGCATTTTGATGATGCCGGCCACCCTTTTCGGCGGCAAGCTCGCCGACCGGCTCAACAAGAAGAACATTATCATTGTCGGCGACATCGTTTCGGTCGTGTGCTACATCCTTTGCGGATGCGTTCCGCTCGGCATGGGGACGATCGTGCTCATGTTTGTCGCCAGTCTTTTCCAGACCATCGAGGGCCCGGCGTACAATGCCATCATCGCCGATATCACGCCGCTCGAAGAGCGTGATAAGGCGTATTCGCTCCAGTATTGGGGCGCGAATCTCGGTCTTGTCCTCTCGCCGACGCTCAGCGGGCTGCTGTTTAAAAACTATCTGTGGCTTGCATTCATCATCAGCGGCGTCGCCATCGGCTGCTCGACGATCCTCATCTGGTTTTTCGTGCGGGACATCACGCCCGTGGAGCAGACCGGCAGCCGCGCGGAGTATCAGCGCGCGCGGGACGGGGAGAGTATTTTCACCATTCTGCGCCAGAACCCGACGGTCGTGCTGTATCTCGTGGCTGCGGCGCTGTGCAGCGCGGCGTATAACCAGTACGGCTATCTCATGCCGCTCGATCTCGGCCGCGTCCACGGCGAGAACGGCGCGGTGATCTATGGTACGGTATCGAGTCTCAACTGCATTGCGGTCGTGGTGTTCACGCCGCTCATCACGCGCTGGTTCCGCTGCATGATCGATACGAAAAAGTTTCTCACCGGACGGCTGCTCTTCCTTGCGGGCTACGTGATGTTCATGGTGTTTCTCGGCGTCATCCCGATGTACTACGCCGCAATGCTTGTCTTTACGTGGGGTGAGATTTTCAACACGCTGGCCGACGGGCCGTATCTCTCCGCGCGCACCCCGGCCTCGCACCGCGGACGCATCAACAGCGTGTCGAGTGTGTTCTATACGATCCTGCTCGGCATCTTCAACATCGTCGAGGGAAAAACATACGACGCTTTCGGCTCGACGGCGGCCTGGGGCATGACGCTCGGCGCGCTCGCAATCTCGATCACGCTGTCCTTCTGGCTCATTTTCCGCGACCGTGCGCGCTATCCGCGCCTGTACGAGGAAAATGTGACCGAGACGCAGACGGCAGAATAAAAAATATCCCCTAAGGTTCCGCTGCGCGGTTCCTTAGGGGATACGTTATACATCATGGATCAGTTTTTCGGCGCGTGCCAGATCATGGGGATGTGGGGAATGTCGTCTTCCAGAAACTCCTCGCCGTCCTGCCGGAAGCCGTGATCCTCGTAAAGCTTCCGGGCGTAGGTCTGCGCCTCAATGCGGATGGCTTCGGCGCCGTACTTCTCCCGCGCTGCGGCGATGCCCGCGTCGAGAATTTTGTGGCCGTAGCCGCGTCCCCGTTCGGTCGTCAGCACGCGGCCGATGGAGACCTCCTCAAACGACACGCCCCGGTCGAGCACGCGGAGATATGCTTTGATGCCGGTCTCGTCGCGCAGAAACACATGGTATGCCTGCTTGTCGCGTCCGTCTACCTCCTCGTAGGGGCATTTCTGCTCCACAACAAAGACCAGCACGCGCACGTGCAGAATGTCGTACAGCTCGTCCGCTGTCAGCTCGGAATAGTGTTTTACGACAAGCTCCATGGTGTTTCCTCCGAAAAAGTTTTTGTTATTTTGTTTGATTATACTTCCGGACGCGGGAAAAGTAAACCGCATTTTCCCCGGAGAAAGGAGATGCGCTCCCATGAAACGATGCCTTGCCGCGCTTCTGGCGCTCTGCGCACTGCTTTCCCTCTGTGCGTGCGGCTCTGACGCACAGGATGACAGTGCGTTTTCTCTGGATATTCTCGATACCGGGAAATCCGACTGCATCATCGTCTGCATGGACGGCGTCACGATTGTGAACGACGCCGCCGAAGAGGACGATTTTGATTCCATCTGCGCCGCGCTCGAGCGCCGCGGCGTGCAGCGCATCGATTATCTCATCCTCAGCCATTACGACAAGGATCACATCGGCTCCGCGGCGGCGCTCGTGTGCGCGTACCCCGTGGGGCAGATCCTCGGCCCGGACTACGAGGAGAATTCCCTGTATCTCACGCTGCTCGAGCGTGCCGCGGCGGAGCGGGATACGCCGTTTCTCCGCTTGACAGAAAATCTCACGGTCGAAACGGAAAACGGCTCGTTTACGCTCGATCCGCCCGACACCGACTACGGCGACGACAACAACAATTCCCTCGTCACGACCGTAACATGGCGGGGGAAGAGCTTTCTTCTTCCCGGCGACGCGAAGAAAAACCGCCTGAACGAGTTTCTCGGCGCAGCGCTCGAAAGCTATGAGCTCATCAAGCTCCCGCACCACGGCGACAGCAATAAGCCGCTTTTAAAGCTCATCGCGCAGACGGCGCCGCGCTATGCCGTGGCGACGGTCTCCCCGGCGGAGGAGATCGAGGATAAGCTCCTTGCCTCGCTCGCCGCGGCTGGCACGGAGGTTTTCCGTACCGACGGCGGGACGGTAAGCGTCGAATGGACGGGCACGGACTTCGCCGTCACACAGACAAAATAAAAGAGAAACGACACCCCCGGCATGACCACAAAGGTCCCGCCGGGGGTGCCGTTCATATGGATCCAACACTTTTCAGAAAATCGTCCACGGCTTGATTGAATTTGAAGTGACCCCAAAAAGTTAGACAATATTTGAAGAAAAAATTGTTCAAGCAACC
>CAVEPP010000135.1:0-5396 GCA_963617605.1 Alloprevotella sp.
AGGTAGTCCGCCGCTTCCGCGCCGGTGGCGAAAATCCGGGCATGGAAGCCTCGGTTTTCCAGATTCTTTCTGGTCTTTTCGAGATCCGCCATGAGCGTTCAGTCCTCCTCTATGCTTTCAAATCCGTGTCCGTATATCGTGCGGGCGTCGCCCACAATGAGAAACGACTTCGGGTCGATCTCGCGCACCATGCGGCGCAGCGGCCCGAGCTGACCGGGCTTCACGGCGCACATGATGACGCGCTCGCTCTTGCCGGACCACGCGCCGTGGCCGTCGAGCAGCGTTACGCCCCGGTGCAGCCGCCCGGTGATGGCCTCACTCAGGTCGGCGCTCTTGTCGGAAATGATGTAGCATAGCCGGGAGTTGACCGGGCCGTACAGGATGAGCGATTCGATCTTGTTGGTGATGTACATGCAGATGAGCGTGTACATACAGCTGTCGAACCGGTGGAACACGAACGCGAACGTGACGATGATGACGAGGTTGAACGAGAGGATGAACGTCGTCATATTGATGTGCGGGTATTTGCGCCGGAGCATCCGCGAAGGGATGTCTGTGCCGCCGGCGGTCGCGCCAGTCGTGTAGCAGATACCGTAGCCCGTGCCGGTGACCAGACCGCCGTACACCGCCGCAAGCATGGGTTCCTCCGTGACGGTATAGGGAAAATGCGCCAAAAGGTCAATGAGCAGCGAGCTTGTAAGCATGCAGAGGAGCGTGAGCGCAACGAAGCGCTTTCCAAGCTTCTGCCACGCCCAGATAAAGAGCGGCGCGTTGATCGCAACCGTGATCGCGCCGACCGGCAGGCCGGTGAGCAGGTTCACGGTCTGCGCGATGCCCGTCACGCCGCCGGAAACGATGCTGTTCGGGAACGTGAGATAGCGGAACGAGATCGCGACAAGAGCAGAACCAACAAAAATTTTCAGAACATCAAACCAGAGTTTTCCATGAAGTTTTGCTTCCATAGCACATCGGTTTCTTTCTTTATATTTTGGTTTTATTCGGCGCCGTCGAGCAGCGTCATCTGCCGCTCGCCCCGGTCCTCTTCGCGCAGGAGCGCGCCGGCGGCGGGGAGGCTTCGCACGCGGTAGCGCGCAAGATTCTGGATGGTCGTATCGGCGAGGAACGCCGCGCGCTCGAGCCGGTACTTCGGCTTGAGCGTCATAACCGCGACGCCCTGCGTGGCGCGGGAGGTCTTTGGAGCGAGCAGCGCCGTGTTGAACACGAGTGCGCGGCCCTCGGTGGAGAACACCGCGATGTTCTGCTCTTCCGTGAGGACGAGCAGCGCGCGGAGCGGGCTCTTGTCGCAGTAAGCGCCGGTGAGTCGCTTGCGGTTCGTCTTGGTGGCGTAGCTCTCCAGCGGCACGCGGGCGCATTTGCCGTTTTCAAAGAAGAACAGCACCTCGCCGCGGTAATCGCCGGGCAGAACGAGAGAGAACACGCTCTCGCCATCGTCCATACCGAGATGACCGGGCAGGTATACGCCGAGCTGCGAGGCCTTCGTATCGGCGAAGTCCGCCGCGCGGCACTTGTAGACCTGCGCCTTGTCGGTAAATACGAGCATTTCGGCGCGGTTCGTCGTCTCGAAGCTCTGGCTCGGCCCGTCGTTTTCCTTGTACTTCTGCTCGCCGCCCATGCGCAGCGAGAGCGGGGTGATCTTTTTGAAATACCCTTCGCGCGAGAGGAACAGGTTGACCGGGTAGTCCTCCACAGTATCCTCTTCCGGCGCTTCGGGCACATCCGCGGCATAGGTGATGACGCTGCGGCGCGGCGAGGGGTATTTCTTCATCACCTGCTGCAGCTCGGAAATGATGATCGCGCGCAGCTTGCGGCGGCTGGCGAGCGTATCCTCCAGCTCGGCGATCTCGCGTTCGAGCTCGTCCGTCTCCTCGGTACGCTTGAGGATGTATTCGCGGTTGATGTTGCGCAGCTTGATCTCCGCAACGTACTCGGCCTGTACCTGGTCGATGCCGAAGCCGATCATGAGATTGGGCACAACATCGCTCTCGCGCTCGGTGCTGCGGATGATGGAGATGGCGCGGTCGATGTCGAGCAGGATCTTTTTGAGACCGTTGAGAAGATGGAGCTTTTCCTTCTTCTTCGATACGTCAAAGTATACCCGCCGCCGGACACATTCCAGCCGCCAGGCAATCCATTCGTCCAGAATCTCGCCGACACCGCACACACGCGGCGTGCCGCCGAGGAGGATATTGAAGTTGCAGGCGAAGCTGTCCTGCAGTGGCGTCATGCGGAAGAGCTTCTGCATGAGCTTTTCGGGCTCCACGTCGCGCTTGACGTCGATGGCGAGCTTGAGACCGTTGAGGTCGGTCTCGTCGCGCATGTCGCTGACTTCCCGGAGCTTGCCCGCCTTGACGAGCTCGGCGACCTTGTCGATGATCGCCTCGACGGTCGTGCTGTACGGGATCTCATAGATCTCAATGATGCGCTCCTTGGGATCAAACCGCCAGCGGGCGCGGACCTTCACACCGCCGCGGCCGGTCTTATAGAGCGCTTCCATCTCGCCGGGATCGCACACGATCTCGCCGCCGGTCGGAAAGTCCGGCGCAGGGAGCGTTGTCAAAATATTATGTTCCGGGTCTTTCAGGAGCGCGATGGTCGTTTCACACACCTCGCCGAGATTGAACCCGCAGATATTCGACGCCATACCGACGGCAATGCCCATGTTCGCCGAGACGAGCACGTTCGGGAACGTCGTCGGAAGGAGCGTCGGCTCCGTGGTGGAGTTATCATAGTTCGGGACAAAGTCCACCGTGTCCTTGTCGATATCGCGGAAGAGCTCCGCGCAGATGGGCGCGAGCTTCGCCTCCGTATAGCGCGAGGCCGCCCACGCCATATCGCGCGAGTACACCTTGCCGAAGTTTCCCTTGGAATCGACGAACGGCGTGAGCAGCGCGCCGTAGCCCTTCGAGAGACGCACCATCGTATCGTAGATGGCGGAGTCGCCGTGCGGGTTATAGTGCATCGTTGCGCCGACGATGTTCGCCGACTTCGTGCGGGTGCCGGTGAGAAGCCCCATTTTGTACATGCAGTACAGGAGCTTTCGGTGGCTCGGCTTGAAGCCGTCGATCTCCGGGATGGCGCGCGATACGATGACGCTCATCGCATAGGGCATGTAATTGTTCTCGAGCGTTTCGGTGACGGGCTGCTCCACAACCGCGGAGCGCAGCCCCATAACGTTCTGTTCCTCGGCCGTCGCGTGGCGCGGCGTCGGGTTTTCCTTCTTTCTTGCCATATATGCTTCCTTATACGGTCAAATATAGTTTACATAATTGTATTTACGTAATCTTATTAACGTAAAATGGTTTACGTAATATATATTACATAATTCAGTTTGCATAACTTACGACAGATCCGCCAGATCGAGATACCGACTGCCGACCTCGGCGATGTGTTCCTTGCGTCCGGCGAGATTATCGCCGAGGAGGAGATCGAAAACGCGCGCCGTTTCGTCGGCATCCTCGGGCATGACGCGGATGAGCCGCCGCGTCTCGGGGTTCATCGTGGTGAGCCACATCATCTCCGGGTCGTTTTCACCAAGACCTTTGCTGCGGTTGATGACGATCTTCGCATTGCCGATCGACTCCACGATCTCCGCCTTTTCGCGGTCGGAGTAAGCAAACCATGTCTTCCCCTTCGCCTGGATCTCGTACAGCGGCGATTCGGCGATATAGACGTAGCCCTCGCGGATGAGCGTCGGCACGAGCCGCCAGAGCATTGTGAGGATGAGCGTGCGGATCTGGTAGCCGTCCACGTCGGCGTCAGTGCAGATGACAACTTTATTCCAGCGGAGGTTTTCGAGCGAGAAGTTGTTGAGCTCCTTGCCGTGCTTTTCAACCTCTACGCCGCAGCCGAGGACCTTGATGAGATCGGTGATGATCTCGCTTTTGAAGATGCGGGCATAGTCGGCCTTGAGACAGTTCAAAATTTTGCCTCGCACCGGCATGATGCCCTGGTATTCCGCGTCGCGCGAGAGCTTAACGCTGCCGAGAGCGGAATCGCCCTCAACGATATAGATCTCGCGTTTGTCGGCGTCGCGCGAACGGCAGTCCACAAACTTCTGCACGCGGTTGGCAAGGTCGAGATTCTTCGTGAGATTCTTCTTGATGCTCACGCGCGCCTTTTCCGCCTGTTCGCGGCTGCGCTTGTTGATGAGCACCTGGTCGGCGATGCGGTCAGCCTCAGCCTTATTTTCAATAAAGTAGATCTCCAGCTTTTCCTTGAAGAAATCCGTCATCGCCTCGCGGATGAAGCGGTTGGTGATGGATTTTTTCGTCTGGTTTTCGTAGGACGTGCGCGTGGAGAAGCAGTTCGTTACAAGGATCAGGCAGTCGGCAATGTCCGGAAATGTGATCTTACTCTCATTTTTCTGGTATTTGTTCGTCTTTTTGATATAGGCGTCGATCGCGTAGACGAACGCGGTCTTGGCCGCGGCGTCCGGCGCGCCGCCATGCTCGAGCCACGAGGAGTTGTGGTAGTACTCGATGGCGTTCGTCCGGTTGGAGAAGCAGAACGCCGCCGACATGCGCACCTTGTATTCGGGCTTATCGTCGCGGTCACGGCCGCGACGTTCGGTTTCGATGTAATAGGGCTGCGTGAGAGGACCCTCCCCCGCCAGCTCCGCGACATAGTCCGCAATGCCGTTTTTATAGCAGAACTCCGTCGTTTCAAACTTTGCGCCGTGCTGCGCGCGGAAGCGGAACGTCACCCCGGCATTTACGACGGCCTGGCGGCGCAGAATATCAAGGAAGTAGCTCTCGGGGATGTTGATGTCGGTAAATACTTCGATATCCGGCTTCCAGCGGGTCGTCGTGCCCGTCTTTTTCCGGTCTGACGGCTCAACGAGCATTTTTCCCTTGATCTTGCCTTTGGCGAAATGGAGCGTATACTTGTTCCCGTCGCGCCAGACGGTGACGTCCATATACTCGGAGGCATACTGCGTGGCGCACGCGCCGAGACCGTTCAAGCCGAGCGAGTATTCGTAGTCGCCTCCGTCGTCGTTTTTATACTTGCCGCCGGCATACAGCTCGCAGTAGACAAGCTCCCAGTTGAAGCGCTTTTCCGCCGGGTTCCAGTCCACGGGACAGCCGCGGCCGAAATCCTCTACCTCAATGGACTTGTCATCGTAGAGCGTTACCGTTATAATATTGCCGAAGCCCTCGCGCGCCTCGTCGATGGAGTTGGAGAGAATTTCAAATACGGCGTGCTCGCAGCCCTCCAGTCCGTCGGAGCCGAAGATAACGCCCGGACGCTTGCGCACCCGGTCGGCGCCCTTGAGCTGGGAGATGCTTTCGTTGCCGTATTCCTGCGGTTTTGCTGCTGCCATCTGGTTTCTCCATATATAGTGGTTTATTAGCCTGTAAAAAAGCGCTATATAGTAT
>CAVEPP010000136.1:0-5392 GCA_963617605.1 Alloprevotella sp.
CTCCTGTTCCTCCGTTGTTTTTTCCGACGGTACCGCATGGTCTGCTGACCCAAACACTTTGTGGAAATCCATTCCAGCCGAAAAACCTTTGTCAGACATCTTCGATGACCCGGAACTGCTGGATTATTTTATAACGGAAAACGGCGCGGACTGCTGCTGCGAACCAGTGCTTTATCCGGATCTGGAGCTTTGGCAATGCGCCGCCGGTCATCTCAATACAACGGAAGAAAAAGAATGTCACTGCTGCGGCCGACCCTTTTTCCATATTTCTGTCTCAGATTATGCACAGCGAAAGAAAGAATATGAGGACGAGATCGCAGCGAAAGCCAAAGCAGAGCGAATGGAAACGGAAAAAAGAATGCAGATGCAAAAAGCCCGTACAAAAAGGTGCTTACGGATCGGCAGTATCTCCATTTTTACTATCGCAGCCATCGCTTTGATCGTTCTCAGCGCGGTATTATGGATCCCCTTAAAGAAAGCGCAGACGTTATATGATGCCGGAGAATATGAAGCCGCGCTTTCGGCCGCTGAAAAAATCCCCGGCGACGCCGCCCGGCAATTATCCGAATCCTGCTCCGTTCGGATGGAAGAAATCCGTTTGGAAAAGGAAGCACAGGAAAAGGCCGAGCGCGAGGCCGCCGTACTGAGCAGAGCACAGGCTTTTTATGACGAAGGACTATATCCCGACGCTGTGGAAACGCTTCAAGGGTTCAGCTCACAACCAATTGATCAGCTCCGGGATGACTGCAAAAAAGCCATTGACGCACAGTTTCTTTCGGATTTGGAGCGCGCTTTTGTATATAGATTCAAGCTCGCCAACGATGACCGTTCTTATAAAGAATGCGTTGAAGCGGAATTAGATATTCTGGAAAAGTATTCGGAGTACAGCGGTCTGTTCTACAGCAGCGTCATACAACAGAATGCCGAAAAATACATTGAGGGCTGCCGTTCCGAGCTCGCCGGTATTCTTCCGGATGACCAGACAAACGAGGAATACCTCAAAGGAAACGCCGCCCGCTGGGAGGCGCTGTATTACTTGTGCGAGAACAGCGATCTCTTCTCGGATAACGAGTATTTCCGGGCTTTTACTCTGGTTGGACATGCCTTTGATGAATTCAACTACGGATCAAGCAAAGCCCGATGGGATAAAGCGAGCCAATGCTATACCGTACCTTATACGAATAACACGCCCTACACAATAAACACCATCCTGGAATACAGCGTCCATCGGGAAAACCGCTTGGTTTTCAGCGGCAAAACAGCCGTAACGATGAAACCCGGCGAAACCGTCAATATTCCTATGGAGCACCTTTCGGATTATTTAAACGCTCGTTCGGCGTCCATCACCACAGGGTGGGACCTTTCGATCGGCGACTGTCAGTTCTTTGACTCTGACGGCAGTCGTCTGCTCCCCAACGAGGTTTCAGAAGCATAAACCTTAAAACTACAGCAGGAAGCGCCGCCGGGGATCCGGCGGCGCTTTATCCTTTGCTTTCTTCACTTTTCCCACTGGGAGAGCATGGTGCGCATCCAGTCGGCAACGTCCATGCGGTAGACGGCGTTGAGCGTTTCCGGCGCAAAAACGTCCGCGGCTTTGCCCGCGGCGGCGATTCTGCCGTGGTCGAGCAGCACGCCGCGGCTGCCGTACATCCGCGCGAGCGAGAGATCGTGCACGACCGACACCACGGCGCGATCGCCCTTGGAGAGCCATTCGCGCACGAGCGAGAAGATCTGTTTTTGATACACAAGATCAAGATGGTTCGTCGGCTCGTCAAGAAGGAGAAGGCGCGGGTTCTGCGCGAAGAGCTGCGCGAGAAAGACGCGCTGCAGCTCGCCGCCCGAGAGCGTGAGCACCAACTGACGCGCGATATGCGCCACGCCCGTCAGGTCCATTGCCTCGGCGACGCTCCGCTCGTCCTCGTCGCTCCGGCGGGAGAAAATGCCGGGAGCGTAGGCATAGCGCCCGAGCCGCACGACCTCCTCCACGGAGAACGCATAACCGACCGTGTGGTGCTGCGCGAGCACACCCATGCCGCGCGCAAGAAGGTGGGCGGGCGTTTTCTGCACATCTTTTCCTTCAAAGAGCACCGTTCCCGTATACGGCACGCCGCGGGAGACGGCGTTCACGATCGTGGATTTGCCCGCGCCGTTCGGCCCGATGAGCATGAGCCAGTCGCCCGAGTTTACAGAAAAGCTCACATCGTCCACGATCACGGCGCTGCCGAAGCGCACCGAGAGGTTTTGTACTTCCAGCATGCTCATTTCTCGCCCCTCCTTGTACGGATGAAGATGACAACGAAGAGGATCGAGCCGATGAACGACGTGACGACGCCCACGGGCAGCTCACGCGGGTCGAAGAGCGTGCGCGCGAGAAGATCGCACAGCATGAGGAATATCGCGCCGCCGAACGCGCTCGCCGGAAGCAGCCGCCGGTGGTTCGGACCGGTGATGAGGCGCACCATGTGCGGCGTTACGAGACCCACAAAGCCGATCGTGCCGCCGACGGACACGCACACACCGATGAGCGCCGAAACCGCGATCATCACCGTGAGCTTGACGCGCCGGACGTTCACGCCGATGTGCCGGGCGTTGTCCTCGCCGACGGCAAAAGCGTTGAGCTCGCGCGCGCAGCCGAAGAGCACGCCGCCGAAAACGACGAGCGCGCCGAGCAGCACGAGGACATGAATATAACCCCGCCCTGCGAGCGAGCCCATCGTCCAGAACGTGATGGACTGCACCTTGTCGGGAGCGAACGTGATGACGAGCGAGAGAACACTCGAAACGAACATCGAATAAATGACGCCGATGAGGATGATCGTGCCGGTGGAGAGCGAGCCGTCCAGCCGGTAGGCAAGCCCCAGAATGACAACGAGCGAGAGGAACGCAAAAAGCATTGCCATGCTCATCGTACCGGCGAGCGGGATGCCGGGGAGCGTGATCCCGAACGCGATGGAGATCACCGCACCGAGCGACGCGCCGGACGAAACACCGAGCGTAGAGCCGTCCGCCAGCGGGTTTTTCAAAAGGCCCTGCATCGCTGCGCCGCACACCGAGAGCGACGCGCCCGTAAGCGCGACACACAGCACGCGCGGCAGGCGCACGGAAAACACGATCGTCGCGCTCATGCCCGTTCCCGTGCCGCGGCCCGCCAGGGCGTTCCACAAAAGGCCGAACGTCTCGCGCAGCGGCAGCTTCACGCTGCCGAGCGAGACGCACACGAGAAGCGTGAATACCGTCGCCGCGGCAAATGCCAGATACGCCGGAAGGCCAAACCCCTCCCGGCGTACCGTGGCTTTATTTTCTTTTGGCTCAGGCCGCCTTGTCATTGGCCTCAACGCCGGCAATGAAGTCGGCGAGCATCTGCGCGCCTTCCGCCAGACGCGGCGCGGGGCGGGAAAGCTCGTTGTTCTGCAGATTGAGGATGGCGCCGTTCTTCACGGCCGTCACATTTTCCCAACCGGCGCGGGAGGCGATCTCCTCTTCGGGCGTGGGGCCCTCGCCGAAGTACATGGAAATGGTCATGATATAGTCGGGGTTGCGCTCGAGCACCTGCTCTTCGCTGATGGCAGCCCAGCCCTCCACATCGGCAAAGCAGTTCTTGAGCCCGAGCAGCTCGGCGATCTCGTTCATGAAGGTGTTGGTGCCGGCCGTCCACAGGCCGTACTCCAGCGGGGAGACCTCAAAGTAGATGGTCTTTTCGCCGTCGCCGCAGACGCCCTTGAGAGACTCAAACGTGGTCTTCATGCCGTCGATGACCGTTTCGGCTTCCTCATTCTTGCCGAGCAGAGCGCCAATCATGCGGATGGCGGTGTAGGTGCCCTCGATGTCCTGCGCGTCGGAAACGACGACATGGACGCCGGCGTCCTCGAGCGCCTTGACCTGCTCTTCGGTCTGGGCCATCGTGCTCATAACGAGCACCTGCGGTTCGAGAGCGATGATCTGCTCGATGTTGGTCTCATAGCCGGACTGCACGGAGGGGATCTCCTGCACTTCGGCAGGGTAGTCGCAGTAGGTGCCGCGGCCGACGAGCAGGTCAATGCCGCCGAGCGCGCAGATGATCTCGCAGTCGGACGCCGTGAGCGCAACGATGCGCGTGGCGGGCTCTTCGAGCGTAATCTCGCGGCCGGTCATGTCGGTCACGGTGACGGAGGTATCCTCCGCCGGGGCTTCGGTGGCTTCCACGGGAGCTTCGGTCGGCTCGGCCGGGGCTTCCGTCGGCGCGGGCGCGGCGGTCTGGCCGCAGACCGCGAGCGAGAGCAGCATCAGAGCTGCCAGCGCGAGAGCAAGGATCTTTTTGGCGTTCATGTCTTGAACTCCTTCCAAAAAAGTTTTGTTCAAACAACCAGCTTCGGGCGCAAAAACGCCGCCCTTTCCGAGAAAGGGCGGCGGAAACGGCGATGGATCGCACAGCTATGCCCCGTCCCAGAAGCTCATGCGAAACCAGGTTTCCCGACTTGGCATCGTCCTATTCAAGCCCCTTCCCGCCTTTTGGCAGTGGTGCCGGCTCTTTCGTCCGCTTCACGGTTACTGGGATAGTCCGGAATTCTCATCCGTGTTCCCTCGGCAGGGTCTCCCCTGACAGCGTCTTTCGACGCGGATCCGCACGCTGTTTATTTGTGGCCATACTATATCGGTTTCTTTACTGGATGTCAAGGCGGCAAAACCGGCGCTTTCGGTATTTTACCAAAAAGCACCGGTTTTCTTCCAATTTTGTCAATATACGCTGGTGAGGATCTCGCCGTAGGACGGATACGGCCACGCGGTGCGGTCCATGATGAGCTCCGCACCGTCCGAAATTTCGCGCAGGACCTCCATTTCCGGCAATATCTCGCCGCGGCAGATTTCCACGGCGGCCTCGGTGGAGAGGCGTCCGTCGTCGATGCGGCGCACCGCCTTTTCGAGTTTTTCCGCGCCGTCCCAGAGCTTCGCCGCGCGTGCGGAAAGCTCCACCGCCGCCGTTTTCTCGTACCGGCAGGCGCTCTCGCCGCAGAGCTTTTTCTTTTCGTGCGCCGTAGCGGAAAGAGAGCCGGTAAAGCGGCTCATCGCGGGGAGCACGTCCTTGCGCAGCATGTCGAGCAGCGTGAGTGCCTCGATGCGCACCTCCTTGGCGTAGTGGTCGAGCACGATCTCGCACCGGGCGCGAAGCTCCGTTTCGCTGAACACGCGGTTGCGGCGGAAAAGCTCCGCGTTTTTCGCGTCGAGCAGGTGCGGAACGCAGTCCGGCGTCGAGCGGTAATTGCAGAGGCCGCGGCGCGCAGCTTCGCGCACCCATGCCTCTTCATATCCGTTGCCGTTGAAGATGATGCGGCGGTGCTCCCGGATGGAGCGCTCTATGAGCTCATGAAGCGCGTTCTCAAAGTCTGCGGCGTTTTCCAGTTCGTCGGCATAGCGG
>CAVEPP010000137.1:0-5352 GCA_963617605.1 Alloprevotella sp.
TCCCGCTCTCCGAGTAGATCATGAGCGCGGTCATATCCGCCGGGGATACGCCGGAAATGCGCGACGCCTGTCCGAAGCTCACGGGACGGATGGCAGAGAGCTTCTGCCGCGCCTCGGTGCGCAGCCCCGGCACGGCGGCATAGTCGATATCCTCCGGCAGCGGGCGACCCTCCATGCGTTGGAAATCCTCTACCTGCTTGAGCTGGCGGCGGATGTAGCCCTCATACTTGAGCGTGATGGATACCTCCTCGCCGACGGCGCGCGGCAGCGCCGGACGCTCCGGGTCAAACGGGAGAAGATCGGCATATTCGATCTGCGGGCGGCGCAGGAGATCGGCGAGCGACGCGCCGGAGACGATCTCCGCCGTGCCCTTTTCGCGCAGCAGCGCGTTGATCGCCTCGCCGGGGGCGAGATGCGTATGTTCGAGCCGCGCGCGCTCCTTCGCCACGGCGGCGTACTTTTCCTGCACGGCGGCAAGCCGCTCGTCGGAAATGAGGCCGATCCGGTGGCCGATGTGCGTCAGACGCTCGTCGGCGTTGTCCTGCCGGTGGAGCAGACGGTATTCGCTGCGCGACGTCATAATACGGTACGGCTCCTCGGTGCCTTTGGTGACGAGATCGTCGATGAGCGTGCCGATGTAGCCGTCCGAACGGCGGAGGATCAAAGGCTCCTCGCCGCGGAGCTTCAGCGCGGCGTTCACGCCCGCAACGAACCCCTGTACGGCGGCTTCTTCATAGCCGGACGAGCCATTGAACTGTCCTGCACCGTAGAGACCGGGAATCTTTTTGCTCTCGAGCGTGGCGCACAGCTCTGTGGGGTCTACGCAGTCGTACTCAATGGCGTAGGCGCAGCGCTGCATCTCGGCGTTTTCCAGTCCCGGAATGGAGCGAACGACTTCGATCTGCACATCCTCCGGCAGGGAAGAGGAGAGTCCCTGAATGTAGAGCTCCTGCGTGTGCAGACCCATCGGCTCAATAAAGAGCTGGTGGCGCTCCTTGTCCGGGAACGTGACGATCTTCGTCTCGATCGAAGGACAGTAGCGCGGGCCGGTGCTTTCAATGATGCCGTTGAAGAGCGGGCTGCGGTTGAGATTGGCGCGGATGATCTCATGCGTGCGCGGAGTGGTATAGGTGAGCCAGCATACGGCACGGTTCTGCAGCGCCGCGGCGTCGGTGGAATAGGAAAACGGCTCGATCTCTTCGTCACCGGGCTGGAGCTGCATTTCGTCAAAGCGGACACTGCGCGCGTTCACGCGCGGCGGCGTGCCGGTCTTGAACCGGCGGAGACGAAGCCCCATATCGGCCAGGCACTTCGTAAGCTCCGTCGCCGCGGCGAGCCCGTCCGGGCCGGAGGTGCGCACAACGTCGCCGACGATCGTCCGTCCGCCGAGATAGGTCCCGGTCGCCACGATCGCGGCGCGCACCGCGTATACGGCGCCCGTGTGCGTCGTGACAGAGGAAACGTGCCCGTCCGTAAGGCCGATGGAGACGATCTCCGCCTGATGCAGCACGAGATTCTCCTGTGCTTCGAGCGTTCCCTTCATGATCTCCTGATAGCGCCGCCGGTCGGCCTGCACGCGCAGGGAGTAGACGGCGGGGCCTTTGCCTCGGTTGAGCATCCGGAACTGAATGCCCGCGGCGTCCGCCGCCTTGCCCATCTCGCCGCCGAGCGCATCGAGTTCGCGGACGAGGTGGCCCTTGCCCGTGCCGCCGATGGCGGGGTTGCACGGCATGTTGCCGACGCTGTCGAGATTCACCGTGAAGCACACGGTGCGCAGCCCGAGCCGCGCCGCAGCGAGCGTGGCTTCAATGCCCGCGTGACCGGCGCCGATGACGGCAATATCAAATTTTCCGGCGTCGTAGGTCTTCATGCCTTCTTGTCAGCGATCTCCTTCAAAATGGCGCGGATGAGCGTGTCGCAGCCGTACACGGTATCGAGCACGAGCGTCTCGCGCGTGGAATGGATGTCCAGAATGTCGGGGCCAATGGAAATGATGTCGAGTGCGGGGTTGGCGGAGGAAAAGCTGCCGCACTCCAGACCGGCGTGCACCGGTTCCACGGACATGTCGCGCCCGTTCTGCTCCTTGAAAATGCGCTCGCAGATGCCGACAAGCTCGCTGCCGGGCTTGAGCGGCCATGCGGGAGAGGAGCTGAGCAGCGTCATCGTAAAGCCGTGCTCCGCGGTCTGGCGCTCGTATTCTTTTTTCATCTCCGCGGTGATGGACGGCTCGCTGCTGCGCTGATGGACGGTGAATTCGACCTCGTCCTCACCGATGACGGCAAGGCCGGTGTTCGCCGAACTCTCTACAAGCGACGGGATGGACGGCGACATGGTGTGCACACCGTCAAACACTTCGGTGAGCAGCGCGAGATAGCCGCGCGAAAGCTCGCCCGTGAGCGCCTTTTCAGGGAGTTCCGCGGCGGTAACGGCGACCTTCGCCTCCGGATCGGTGGCAGCGCAGGCGACCGCCTCAGTAAGAGCGTGGGCGTTGAGCGCTTCGAGGACCTTTTCAGCGTCCTTTTCCGGCACTGTGATCACAGTGGTGCAGGAGGAGGGAATGGCATTGTGGGCACTGCCGCCGCGGAAGGCGGCGAGACGCGCGCCGGGGCACATGTCGAGCGCGGTTTTTGCCGTACGTGCGGCAATGCGGATGGCGTTGGCGAGCTTCAGATGGATGGAAGCGCCGGAGTGACCGCCGACGAGACCGGAAACGGCGATCTTGTACGCCTTGCCGGAAGCGGCTTCCCACTCGGCGGGGTGGTGCATGCGGTACATATCGCTGCCCGCGCTCGAATTGCAGAGCGAGCCGAACTCTTCCCAGTCGAGATTGATGAGATATTTGGCGTCCAGATGCTTCGGATCGAGATTGTCCGCGCCGGACATGCCGTCTTCCTCGTCTACAGTGAAGATTGCACGGATCGGGCCGTGCACGGCGGATTCATCCTCGAGAATGGACATCGCAAGCGCGACGCCCGCGCCGTCGTCGCCGCCGAGGGACGTACCCTTGGCCTTGAGCGTTTTGCCGTCGTTGATGACGGTGATGGTATCATTGAGCGGATCAAAATCCATGCCGTCCTCCCAGACGACGACCATATCCATGTGCGCCTGCAGAATGGTGCGCGGCGCGTCCTCGTGTCCGGCGGAGCCGGGCTTGTCGATGATGACGTTGCCTTCCTCGTCGCGCACGGCGGCAAGACCCTTTTTCACAGCCCAGTCGTAGAGAAACCGGCTGATCTTCTCTTCGTGGTGGGACTTGTGCGGGATGGCGCAGAGAGAAAGAAAGTTTTCAATGATCTTTTCGTTCATGGTTATATCCCTTTCTATATCAGTAAACATCGTTAACGTCCACGAGCTTCACGGTAACGTCCCGCGTCTCGCCCTCGTGCCATACGGTGAGTGTGAGCTCGTCGCCGACGGTGAGACCGGCAATGATGCCGGTGAGATCCTCGTTGACGGAAAGCTCCACGCCGTTTGCGGCAAGGAGCACGTCCCCGGTCACGATGCCTTTGGCGGCGCAGTCCGAGCCCTCGGAAACGGCGCTCACATAAAGTCCGGCGGGAAGATCGTATTCCTCCATCGCTGCCTGCGGCACCTTGCCGACCGTGACGCCGAGCGCCGGACGGCCGCGGACCTCACCGGATTCAAGCAGACTGTCCGCGATCGTCTTGACAGTGCCCGACGGAATGGCAAATGCTACGCCCTCGATGGATACCGAGCCGATATACCGGCTGCTCATTTTCATGTTGGTGATGCCGATGACCTGCCCGTAAACGTTGATGAGCGCGCCGCCGGAGTTGCCTTCGTTGATCGGCGCGGAGGTCTGGAGCAGGCTGTTTGTTACGCCGTTGTAGGAAATGTCGCGGTTGATGCCGGAGATGATGCCCTCGGTCATCGTGCTGCGGAATTCCTTGCCGAGCGGGTTGCCGATGGCGTATACGGCGTCGCCGACAAGCAGCGAATCGGTTGAGGCGAACGCCGCGGCAGTGAGGCCGTGCGCGTCGATCTTCAGCACGGCGACGTCAGTGCGGGGATCGTAGCCGACGAGCAGCGCGTCATATTCCGAATCGTCCCAGAGCGTGATGCGCGCACGGCAGGTGCCCTCCACAACGTGCGAATTTGTGAGGATATACCCGTCCTCGGTGAGAATGACGCCGGAACCCCAGTAATAGCTGTCGTCCGACGTTTCGTCCGGGAATGCGGAGACTGCGACGATCGAGGGCGCACAGCGCTCGTAGATCTCCTGTGCGGTGAGCGACGTTTCCCCGGCGGGGGAGAGCGTGAGCGTTATGCGCTCCGTGGTCTGCACCGTCGGGATGGTACATTCCTTCGTCTCCTCGTTTGCGGTGAAGTAGTTTTCAAAAAACGATTTGTAATCGCCGGGCAGCTCGTCGGCCGAACCGGGGGCAGCCGGATCGAGAGATGTGCCGCCGCGAAAGAGCAGACACGAGCCGATGATGAGCGCCGCCGCACAAACGATGATCAGCGCGATGCCCCAGGCGGGCATTTTCTTCTTCGGCTTCCGGGCGGGGACATCGGTCGGGGCCGCGGGCTGCGGCGCGTCGCCGGAGCAGGCGTACCACATAGATTCCTGATTTTCCATAAAACTCCTTTCCGCCTTTTACGGTTTGAGCGCGAGCGTGAATACAAAGTCAGTCACACCCTGGCGGCTTGTC
Source organism: Alloprevotella sp. (assembly GCA_963617605.1). Classification (GTDB taxonomy): domain Bacteria; phylum Bacillota; class Clostridia; order Oscillospirales; family Oscillospiraceae; genus Apopatocola. The sequence goes on from CAVEPP010000137.1 coordinate 4,674, forward strand.
ACGGCGATGTCCTCGCCGTGGTTATTCAAAATGGTTTTGACAATATAAAGACCCAGACCGACGCCGTCGCGGTCCTGGCTGCGGCTGCGGTCGGACTTGTGGAAGCGGTCAAAGAGGAGCGGGATCTCTGCTTCCGGGATGGTGCTGCCGCAGTTCCGGACGGATACATACGCCTTTTTGCTGTCCTTCCAGAGCGAAATGGTGAGCGGCGAATTTTCGCGGGAGAATTTGATGGCGTTATCCAGCAGATTGTAGATGACCTGCGTAATGGCGTCCACGTCGCCGAGAACGTTGATCGCTTCCTCGGGAACGTTGAACTCCACGTCCAGGTGCTTCTGGTCGATCTTGTCGGCAAACGTGATGAGCGTGAGCCGGAGCTGCTCGGAGATATCAAAGCTGTTCTTGAGGAGCGTCGCGCGGTCCTTTGCCTGCAGACGCGAAAGCTCCAGCATGCTGCGCACGAGCCGCGCCAGCCGCTTCGTCTCCGAGGAAATGATCTGAAGGTATTTCTTTTCCGACTCGGGCGGGATCGTCCCATCGAGAATACCGTCGGCAAATCCGGAGATCGTCGTCATGGGCGTTTTGAGCTCGTGCGATACGTTTGCGATGAACTCGCGCCGCTTCGATTCCGACTGCTCGAGCGAATCCGCCATGGAGTTGAAGGCCTCCGTCAGCTCAC
>CAVEPP010000138.1:0-5332 GCA_963617605.1 Alloprevotella sp.
ATTTGCAGAACGCTCTCCACCGGCATGCGGACAATGCTCCGCACACCGGAGATCAAGGCGTCCGCGTCCTCTCCGGAGAGATCAAGCCGGAAGGCAAGCTTTCGCAGCTCCTGCTCTGTTTCCGTCACCTGCCGCGTGGGGCCGACAACGATTTTTGCTGGTCCGCTGTTGACGACGCCGTAATAGTGAAATTGCGGCGTGACGCAGTATCCCACATGGTCCGTGATTGCGAAAACCTCTTCGCGGCAGAGCTCCATCGGGTCCTTCGGCAGATAGACGACGGAATACCAGAATGTCTGCACGCCGTTTTCAAAAATGCGGATCGGGATCCCCGCGAGATTTCCGATCGTCGTACAAAGGTATCTGAGATCGATGTTTTCCATATGTCGCCCTCCAATCTGAATACAATTATACTGTTTTACTTACAAAAAAGCAAGAAAAGCAACTGCGCCTGTGATATGCTGATAATGCAAACTGCCGCAGAGTATGCTTTTTCGGCAATATTGTGAAAAAGACGCAGGAGGAATCGGCTATGGCAAGACAAAAGCTTGTAGAGCGCAAAATGTTTCAAAGCAGGATCCATACGGAGGATGTAAAGCCCGCGGAAAAATGGCTGGGATATCTGCTCGGTCCGGCGGGAGCGCTGCTCCTGAACGCGGTGCTGGCGACCTATCTCAATGTGTATTACACCGACGTTCTCAAGCTCACCGGACTTTGGGGCGGTGCATTTCTCGTTGTTTTCCCCATCATTTCCAAGATCATTGACGCCATCACAAACGTCGTTATGGGCTATATCATCGACCGCACCCACACCAGCGAGGGCAAAGCGCGCCCGTGGCTGCTGCTCTCCGCGCCGCTGCTGACGGTCACGGGCATTCTGCTCTTCACCGTGCCCAGCGGCTCCCCGACCGTGCAGGCTGTGTGGGTCATGGTCAGCTATAACCTCTTTTACTCCTTTGCCTATACCATTTTCAATATGAGCCACAACCTGATGGTGCCGCTCTCTACCCGCGACACTACGCAGCGCGGCGGTCTTTCCGTATTCAACCAGATTGCAACCATTATGATGAGCGGCATTCTCGTGGCGCTCGTGTTCCCCATGGTCATCATGCCGCGGATCGGCGTGGATCAGGGCAAATGGATCGCGCTGATGAGCGTGCTCTCCATCCTCGCGCTGCCGCTGACGCTGCTGGAGTACTATTTCACCAAGGAGCGCGTCACGCTGGAGGCGCAGAACAGCAAAGAGGCCTCTGTTCCCTTTGCGCAGCAGCTCAAAGCGATCTTCACCGATAAATACATGCTCATCATCTATGCCTACTTCCTGATCTACACCTTCGGCACAAGCATCAAGAATGTGAGCCTTGTGTACTTCTGCAACTATGTGCTGGGCACCTACAACGACGGTGTCACGCAGATGCTGATCTCTGTGATCGGCGGCATCCCCATGGGCATCGGCATTTTCGCCGTGTGGCCGCTGGCCAAGCGCTTCGGCAAGCGGAACGTCACAATGGTGGGATTTGTTCTCTATGCCGTCGGCAGCGCGATCTGCTGGGCGTTCCCCACGAATATGGTCATCATGCTGATCGGCCAGTTCATCAAGAACATGGGCGGACTGCCGAGCGCGTATGTATTCATGGCGCTCTTTGCCGACGTGCTTGACCATGTGGAGTGGAAGGAAAACTTCCGCTGCGACGGCATTGCCATGAGCGTATATAACATCATTGCGGTCGCCATGGTGGGCGTCTGCACCGGCGTGTTCAACGGCCTGCTCGCAAAAACCGGCTATGTTGCGCCGGAGATCGTGAACGGCGTCACCGTGGCAGCCGAGCAGTCCGCCGCCGTAAAGAGCGCGATCACGTTCGGCTTCGTTGGTCTGGAGACCATCACCGGCGTGATCCTTGCCGTACTTCTCATCTTCCTGAACGTGGAAAAGAACATCGATAAGGAACAGGCGGAGATCAAAGCTCGCCGGGAGACGGCGAAATGAGAGCAATACGGCTGAAAACCGAACATCTGTTCGACCCTGTCGGCGTGGACTTCGCCGCGCCGCGCTTCTTCTGGAACTGTGAGAGGGGCAAAAAGCAGACGGCATATCAGATCATCGCCGCCGATGACGGCGGAAAGGCGCTCTGGGACAGCGGAAAAGTGGAAACGGACTCCATGTGCGCCCGCTGGGGCGGCGCGAGCGTGCCGCCGAAAACGAAGGTTCTCTGGAAGGTACGCCTCTGGGACGAGAATAACACCGCCGAAGATTGGGCGGAGGCCTCCTTTGAGACCGGCATCGGCGCATGGGAAGCGAAGTGGATCACCGGGAATTACCGTGTCAATAAAAAGAATCGCTATCCTGTAGACTGCTTCCGCAAGACTTTTATACTTTCGGATGTGAAGAAAGCGCGGCTGTACATCACCGCCTGCGGCCTTTATGAAGCGCGGCTCAACGGCGAAAGAGTCGGAGATTTCATCCTCGCCCCCGGTATCACGGACTATCGCAAGCGCGTACAGTATCAGACCTATGATGTGACAGCCCTGCTCCAAAAGGGCGAAAACGTCCTGACGGTGCAGCTCGCCGACGGGTGGTACCGCGGCAGCACCGGCGCGTGGGGCCTCCGCAATCAGTACGGCACGGAGACGAAGCTGCTCTCGCAGTTGGAGATCACCCGTACAGACGGCAGCGTGCAGACCGTCGTCACCGACGAGAGCTGGGATTGGAGCAATGACGGCCCCATCCGCTTTGCCGACAACAAGGACGGCGAGATTGTAGACGCCAACGCTGTACCCACATATTCCGGCAAAGCGAAAGTTACGAGCCATCCCGTCACACCGACCGCCTCTAACAATGTTCCCGTGACGGAGCACGAGCACTTGAAAGCCCTGCTTCTTCGCACGCCCTCCGGCAAGACGGTGCTGGACTTCGGCCAGAACATCGCGGGCTATGCCTCGTTCACCGTAAACGCCCATGCGGGACAGAAGATCACGCTCCGCTTTGGCGAGCTGCTGGATGAGACCGGCGAATTCACGCAGAAGAACATCCAATGCTCCAATAAGAAAATCACTACTCCCTTGCAGCAGGTGATCTATACCTGCAAGGAAGGCCGCAATGACTACAAAACCACCTTCGCCATCTTCGGCTTCCAGTACATTCTGGTGGAGACCGAGGTTCCCTTTGCGGCAGAGGACTTCACCGCTATTGCGGTCTATTCTGACATGGAGCGCACAGGCTTCTTTGAAAGCTCCAATCCGCTTCTCAACAAATTCGTTGAAAACACCGTCTGGAGCGCGAAGAACAACCACGCCGACCTTCCCACCGACTGCCCGACCCGCGAGCGCCACGGCTGGACGGGTGACGCGCAGATATTCTGCTCTACCGCCAGCTTTCTGTTCGACTATGAACCCATGGCGGAAAAGTTCTTAAATGACATGTACGACTGGCAGAAGCCAAACGGGAAGCTGCCCCAGATTGCCCCTGCCGGCGGCGTCGATTTCTATATGAACGTGATGAACGGCAGCGTGGGTTGGGCGGACGCAGGGGTCATCATGCCGTATGTTCTGTGGAAGCGGTATGGGGATGTATCGATCCTGTCCCGGCGCTATGAGGGCATGAAGCGTTATGCGGAATTTATGATGGGCCGCTGCGGAAAGTGGGGCGGCCCTTACGCAAAGCCGGTCCGCATTCCTCCAAAAGAGAAAAAGTATCTGGTGAACTGCGGGCAGAGCTATGGCGAGTGGGCAGAGCCTCAGGACTTCTATGTAATGCATTGGATGGACTTTGCTGAGCCTCATCCGGAGGTATCCACCGCCTACACGGCCTATATCATGGAACAGATGATCGAGATCGCCGAGACGTTGGGCCGCACGGAGGATGTTCCGCTCTACAAAGAATACCGGGACGGCTGCCGAAAAACGTACCGGGCTATGATGAAAACGGAGAAATTCTCACTGGATACGGACCGGCAGGCCCGTCTGGTGCGGCCTCTGGCGATGAACTTGCTGGATGCAGAACAGACCGCCTACGCAAAAAAGCGGCTCATAGAAGCCCTGGACCACTACGGCTGGCGACTGGGGACCGGATTTCTATCCACCCCGCTCATCTTGGACGTGCTGATGGAGATCGACCCGCAGGCCGCCTATCGGCTGCTGGAAAACGAGGAAATTCCGGGCTGGCTCAGTATGCCGAAGAACGGAGCCACCACCATCTGGGAATCCTGGGAGGGTGACAAGGCCAAGGGAAGCGGCGTGGCATCGCTGGATCATTATTCCAAAGGCGCGGTAGTCGCGTGGCTGTTCGATACCATGTGCGGCATCCGGGTGGACAACGAGAACCGTTTCACCATTGCCCCGCACCCCGGCGGACATTTTACCCGCGCGAAAGCTACATACAACAGCGTGTACGGCAAGGTGGAAAGCGGCTGGGAGAAAACGGCGGACGGCTGGAGCTATACCGTCACCGTTCCGGCAAACTGCACCGCCGAGGTGCGTCTGCCGGGAAAAGAGCCGGTTAAGCTTACTGCCGGGACGTATACCTTTTGAGGTGAGCCAATGGAGATCGAACGGATTTTGAAGGAAATGACGCTGGAGGATAAGATCGCCCTCTGCTCCGGCGCAAACTTCTGGGAAACCAAGAAATACGAAAAATACGGCATTCCCGCCCTTTTTATGTGCGACGGCCCCCACGGTCTGCGCAAGCAGGAGGGCGCGGCGGACATGCTGGGCGTGAACAACTCGCGCCCGGCCACCTGCTTTCCCGCGGAGGTAACAACGGCGGGAAGCTGGGACCCGGAGCTTTTGGCGCAGATCGGTGCGGCCATCGGTGAAGAAGCCAGAGATCAGGGCGTAGGGCTTGTTCTCGGCCCCGGCGCGAATCTCAAGCGCGATCCGCGCTGCGGGCGAAACTTTGAATATTTCAGCGAGGACCCGTATCTGGCGGGCAAGCTGGCGGCGGGCTTCATCCGCGGTGTGGAATCGCAAGGCATCGGCACGAGCCTCAAGCATTTCGCCGCCAATTCGCAGGAGCTCTGCCGGTTTACCTCCGATTCCGTTATAGATGAGCGCACGCTGCGGGAGCTTTATCTCGCCGCCTTTGAGATCGCCGTGAAAGAGGGCAAGCCCTCCACGGTCATGTGCGCCTACCCGGAGCTCAACGGCGTGCATTGTTCGGATAACAAGACCCTGCTCACGGACATTCTCCGCACCGAATGGGGCTTTGACGGCATGGTCGTCACAGACTGGGGTGCGATGAACGACCGCATCGAGGGCTTCCGGGCAGGGTGCGACCTGAACATGCCCGGCGGCAGCGACTATATGGAAAAGGAAGTTCTCGCGGCGGTCAGGGCCG
>CAVEPP010000139.1:0-5324 GCA_963617605.1 Alloprevotella sp.
GCGCCCATCCCCATGACCGAGCTTATTCAGGCGGTCAGGAGCGCGAAGGCGGAGGGCGAAAGCGTCCGTGAGACAGTCGATTACTGCCGCTCGTGCATGGACATCGCCATAAGTGATGAGCAGCTGGAAAACGTGGCGGCGCTCAAGGTCGGCATGAAGGCGCTGGCCGCGAAGTACCACTGCAACGCCATCGCCATCCAGTGCTGGAACGCGCTTCAGGATGAGCTGGGCATCATGCCCTGCGCGGCGAACTCCCTGCTCAACGAGGAGGGCATCCCCACCGTCTGTGAGACGGACATCCACGGCGCGATCACGGCGCTGCTCGTCGAGGCCGCGTCCCGCGAGAACAAGCGCAGCTTCTTTGCCGACTGGACAGTGCGCCATCCCGACAACGAAAACGGCGAGCTGCTTCAGCACTGCGGCCCATGGCCGATCTCCGTCGCCGCCGAGAAGCCCACCATCTGCTACCCGCTCGCTTTCTCTTACCCCGGCGCTGTCGCGGCCGAGGCGAAAAAGGGGCTTGTCACTCTCGCCCGCTTCGACGGCGATAACGGCGAATACTCGCTGCTACTCGGCAACGCCAAGGGCATCGACGGCCCGTACACCAAGGGCACCTACCTCTGGGTCGAGGTCGAAAACCTCAAGCGGCTGGAAGCAAAGCTCGTGGAGGGGCCGTACATCCACCACTGCGTCGGCATCCACGAGGACGTCGTGCCGGTGCTGTACGAGGCGTGCAAGTACATCGGCGTAAAGCCTGACCTTTACGACCCCATTGAGGAGAAGGTCAAGGCATATCTCCGCGGCGAATAAGCCCGCGCGGCATGGAAAGGATCTGATAACATGAGTGAAAATCTCGCTGTAAAGGCGTACGAGCTGCGGCAGAACATTCTCGATATCGTCATGGCCGGTAAATGCGGCCACATCGGCGGCGACATGAGCGTCATAGACGTTCTGACCGTGCTGTACGACAGAATGAACGTCTCCCATGAACATCCGGACGACCCCGACCGGGATCGCTTCGTGCTCAGCAAGGGGCACTGCGTCGAGGCGCTTTATGCGGTGCTCTGCGACAAGGGCTTTCTTTCGCTCGACGATATTCTCGCTACCTATTCTAAGTTTGGCTCCAAATATATAGGACACCCGGTCAACAAGCTCCCCGGCATCGAGATGAATTCCGGCGCGCTGGGGCACGGGCTGGCCGTGAGCGTCGGGATGGCGCTGGCCGGTAAGATGGACGGGCGCGGCTACCGCGTCTACACCGTCATGGGCGACGGCGAGCTTGCGGAAGGCTCCGTCTGGGAGGCCGCCATGGCCGCCGGGCACTACAAGCTCGATAACCTCTGCGCTGTCATCGACCGCAACGAGCTTCAGATTTCCGGCCCGACGGAGAGCGTGATGTCTCAGATGCCGCTGACACAGCGCTTTGAGTCCTTCGGCTGGCATGTCGTCAACGTCGCCGACGGAAACGACGTTGCGCAGTTGGGCGCGGCCTTCGACGAGGCGGAACGCACTCACGGCGCGCCCACGCTCGTCATCGCGCACACCGTCAAGGGCTGCGGCAGCGCAGTGATGGAAAACAAGGCTTCTTGGCATCACAAGGTGCCGACGCCTGAGGAATACGCGCAGATCACGGCCGATCCCGCCGCCGGAAAGGAGCGCCTGAGCCATGAATAAAATAGCAAACAGAGCAGTTATGTGCGAAGTGCTCATGGAGCGCGCCGCGAAGGATCGGGACATCGTCGTCCTTTGCAGCGACTCCCGCGGCAGCGCGTCCCTCGCGCCGTACGCGGAGCGGTTCCCGGAGCAGTTTGTCGAGGTCGGCATCGCGGAGCAGGATCTCGTCGGCATCGCCGCGGGGCTTGCCGCCTGTGGGAAGAAAGCCTACGCCGTCTCCCCCGCGAGCTTCATTTCCGCCCGCTCCTACGAGCAGGTCAAAGTCGACTGCGCATACTCCAACACTAACGTAAAGCTTGTGGGCATCTCCGGCGGCATCAGCTACGGCGCGCTCGGCATGACCCACCACTCCGCGCAGGATATCGCGGGCATGTCCGCGATCCCGAACATGCGCGTATATCTCCCCTCCGACCGGCACCAGACCCGTGTGCTATTTGAGGCGCTGCTGGACGACGCCAAGCCAGCGTACATCCGTCTCGGCAGGAACCCCGTCGAGGACGTGTACGAGGAGGGTCAGCTCGAAGCCTTCAGGCTTGACCGCGCCATTAAGCTCCGCGACGGCGTCGACGCGAGCATCATCGCCTGCGGCGAAACGGTTCGCCCCGCGCTCGACGCGGCGGCGCTGCTGGCAGCCGAGGGGATAAACTGCGCCGTCATAGACATGTACTGCGTGAAGCCGCTGGATTCCGAAGCCGTTCTCGCCGAGGCGAGGGCAACCGGGCACATCGTCACCGTTGAGGAGCACAGCCCATTCGGCGGGCTGGGCGCCGCTGTCAGTCAGGTTGTCTCCGCAAACTATCCCTGCTATGTCACCAATCTCTCCCTGCCCGACGAGGCGCTTATCGCCGGAAGCTCGCGGGAGCTTTTCGCCCACTACGGCCTTGACGCGGACGGTATCGCCGCCGCGGTCAGGCGCAGTGTCGCGCCGCGCGCGGGGGAGAAATAAGGATGAAATACATTTTGGCCGTTGATCAGTCCACCTCCTCCACAAAGGTGACTCTTTTCAACGAGCGTATGGAGGCCGTCCGCAGCATACGCCGCGCGCACCGCCAGATATACCCCCGCCCCTCATGGGTCGAGCACGACGCCGAGGAAATATGGCTCAATACCGCCGCGCTGCTGGCCGAGGCCGCCGAGGGCATCGCACCGGGCGATATTGCGGGCATCGGCATCGCAAACCAGCGCGAGACGACAGTCGTCTGGGAGCGCGATACCGGCAGGCCGGTATGCAATGCCGTCGTATGGCAGGACACGCGGGCAAAATATATCACCGACCCCATCCAGCCGTATTCCGACCGCATATTCGCCCTCTCCGGACTGCGCCCCTCGCCGTACTACTCCGCGGCAAAGCTCGCCGCAATACTCGCCGAGGAGCCCGTGCGCATGGAGGCCGCCAAGGCCGGCAAGCTCTGCTTCGGCACGGTCGACAGCTTTCTGCTGTACTGCCTGACCGGCGGCAAGAGCTTTTATACCGACACGACAAACGCCTGCCGCACCCAGCTTTTCGACATCGGGCGGATGTGCTGGAGTGAGGAACTGGCCGGGTATTTCGGCATTCCAATGGCTATGCTGGCCGACGCCGTTCTCCCGGCGGAATCCGCGTTCGGAACCGTCTCCGCCATTCCCGCGCTCAGCGGGGTTCCGGTGACGGCGATGCTCGGCGACAGCCACGCATCCTTCTTCGGGCACGGCTGCACCGAAGCCGGGCTTGTAAAGACCAGCTTCGGCACCGGCTCCTCCGTGATGATGAATATCGGCTCCTCCCCCGTCTGGTCCGGCAAGGGGCTTGCCACGTCCATCGGCTTCTCCTGCGGCGGCAAGACCTGCTATGTGCTGGAGGGCAATATAACCTGCTCGGCGGACACGCTCATATGGGTGAAGGACTATCTGCATCTGATAGACGATTTCAGCGAGCTGGACGAGGCGGGCACGGTGGACAGCACCGACGGGGTGTATCTCGTCCCCGCGTTCGCCGGGCTCGGCGCGCCGTGGTTCAATGAGGACGCAAGAGCGATGATATGCGGCATGAGCCGCGGCACGACGCGCGCGCACATTCTCCGCGCCGCGCTTGCGAGCATCGCCCATCAGAACGCCGACGTGCTGGACGCCATGGCCGCGGACACCGGCATCCCGATATCCCGCGTCCGCGCCGACGGCGGCGGCTGCTCGAACCGTCTGCTCATGCAGATGCAGAGCGACCTGATCCCCTGCGAGATCGCGGTCAGCTCCGAGAAGGACATAACGCTCAGGGGCATCGGGCTCATGGCCGGTATCTCCGCCGGGCTTTTCACGTCCGACGCCTTCGAGGCCGCAAGCCGCACCGTTTACAGCCCCGCCATGAGCGAGGAGGAACGCAAGCTTGAGCGTGCCGGATGGATGGACGCCGTCCGCCGCTGCATGTGACACTGTGATAATATGACTGATTTTTCTTCTTTACCCGTTGATATGCTTCTCCGCGAAGAGGGCTTCGCCTGCGGCTGCGGGCGGGTACACAAGGCCTATCCGCTCCGATATCTCGCAATCGCGCCGGACTGCCTTGACCGCGTCGCCGACGCGCTGGAGCAGCTGAACGTGAAAAAGCCCTTCGTCATAATGGGCGAGCACGGCCGCGCCGCCGCGGGGCTTCGCGTCATGGACGCGCTCTCCCGCGCGGGCATTGGCTTTTCGTCCTTCTGCTTCCCTGAGGGGATGCACATTCTCCCGAACGAGGAAGCCGTCGCCATGATCGACGCCGCGTTTGACGGCTCCTGCGATTTTGTTCTCGGCGTCGGCAGCGGGGTCATAAACGACCTGTGCAAGCTGGCGGCGCATTCGCGCGGGCTGGACTGCGGCATCGTCGCTACCGCCCCGTCGATGGACGGCTACGCCTCCAACTCCTCCGCGATGGAGCTTGGCGGGGTCAAGACAACGGTTTACACCGTCTGCCCGTCGATCGTGATCTGCGACACGGAGGTCATGCGCAGTGCGCCGGAGATCATGCTGCGCTCAGGCTTCGGCGATATGGCCGCAAAGGTCGTCTCCATCGCCGACTGGCGCATTTCCCACATCGTCTGCGGCGAATACTACTGCGAGGGCATCGCGCAGATGATGCTCGGTGCGTATACGCGTATTCTCGACAACGTCGACGGCATCATGCACCGGGACGAGCGCGCGATACGGCTTCTGACCGAGGGGCTTGTCCTCTCCGGGATCGCCTCGTCGTTCTCCGGCATGTCGCGCCCAGCGTCCGGCATGGAGCACACGGTTTCGCATCTGCTGGAGATGTTCGCGCTGGCGCGCGGTATGCAGCCCGCGCCGCACGGAATACAAGTTGGCTTCGGACTGCGCGCCGCACTGCGGCTCTACGCGGCCTGCCGCCGCTTCACGCCGACGCGCGAAAAATTTGAGCTTGCCCACCGGAGCTATTCGCCCGGCGAATGGGAGCGCAGACTGCGCGCGGCTTTCGGCGCTCAGGCGCAGGCGCTGATAGACGGCTCGATACGCGACCGGCGCAACGACCTCGGCGAGGCCGAAAAGCGGTTCGCCGCGGCGCTCGCGCACTGGGAGGAGATATGCGCGATAATGGATTCCGTACTTGCGCAGGAGGCGCAGATAACCGACGCGCTCGACCTCGCCGGAATCCCCGGCTTGGGGCAGGCACAGCTCATGGG
>CAVEPP010000140.1:0-5318 GCA_963617605.1 Alloprevotella sp.
GTATTCCTGCTGCGCCGCCTGTTCCCGGACCAGATCCTCTGGCTGGCGCTGCCGGGCATCTGCTTTGCGCTGTGGCTGATGGTGTTCATCTGGGCCTTCCCGCTCACAGCGACCTTTGAAAATACGCTCTGGAACACGATCAAGAATGCGGTGCTTCTCGGCGTCGGGTATCTGCCGCGGACACTTCTCATGGCGGTGATCCATTTGCTGCCGGTGATCTTCTTTGTCGTCTCTCCGTCGGCGTTTTACGGCGTGAGCGTTCTCTGGCTCGTACTGCTCTCGGCGGTGACGTGCTACACGGATCTCTGGCTGATGCAAAAGCCGTTCGCGCCTTTCCTGCCGGACGAAACGGAATGACCGGCCAAGTGTACATACAAAAAACGTCCTCTGCGCAAGCCAATGCGCAGAGGACGTTTTTGATTTTTCTATGCCGATTCAGTGCAGCTCCCAGATATTTTCCGCGTACTGACGGATGGCGCGGTCGGACGAGAACATGCCCGCCGCGGCGATGTTGTAAAGGCACTTTTTGCCGAACGCCACGCGGTCCTTCCAATCCGTGAGCGCGTGCAGGCGCGCTTCGCGGTAGCTTTCAAAGTCACGCAGGATGAAGTAGTTGTCCGGACGGTGCCAGCTCGCGCCCTGAAGGATGGCGTCGAAGAGCTCCTTCTGATCGTCGTCGGTCGGCACGGTGCCGTCCACGAGCGTATCGAGCGCGCGGCGGATGCGCTCGTCGGAATCGTAGAGCGCCTTGGGGTCATAGGTATCGCGCACGGCGTTGTTCTCCTCGACGGTGCCGCCGAAGATGTAGTTGTTCTCCAGACCGGCCTGCCGGACGATCTCGACGTTCGCGCCGTCCATCGTGCCGAGCGTCACGGCACCGTTGAGCATGAGCTTCATGTTGCCCGTGCCGGAGGCTTCCGTGCCCGCCGGGGAGATCTGCTCGGAGATGTCCGCCGCGGGGATGATCTTCTCGGCATAGGAGCAGTTGTAGTTCTGCACGAACACGATGCGCATTTTGCCGTTCACGTCCGGATCGTTGTTCACGAGAGCGGCAAGGCGGTTAATGTACCGGATGACGGCCTTCGCGCGGCGGTAGCCGGGCGCGGCCTTCGCGCCGAAGATGAACGCCGTGGGCGGCACATCGGCAAGGCCGCCGTTTTTGATCTCAAAATAGAAATCGGCAAGGCAGAGAGCGTTCATGAGCTGGCGCTTATACTCGTGCGCGCGCTTGACCTGCACATCGAACACAAACTCCTCGGGAATTTCCACGCCCTCGGCAGCACGGATGTGCTCGGCAAGCTGGCTCTTCTTCTGGAGCTTCACGGCGTTGAAGAGCATGGCGAGCTCATCGTTCACGTGCTCGCGCAGATACCCGATGCGGTCAAGATCGCGAAGGAACCCTTCGCCGATCTCGGCGCGGATGAGCTCGGTGAGCTCCGGGTTGCAGAGGCCGAGCCAGCGGCGCGGCGTGATGCCGTTCGTGACGTTCACGATGCGGCCGGGGTATTTTTCGTTCCACGCATGGAAGAGGTCGTCGCGGAGGATCTGGCTGTGGATCTCCGCCACGCCGTTCACCTTGCGGGACATATACACCGAAAGGTCGGCCATGCGCGCCTGATTGTCGCAGACGACATGGAGACCCGCGCCGGGGAGCTCCTGCTGCAGGCGCTCCTCGATCTTCACGAGAATATCGCAGATCTCCGGCACGACGCTGCGCAGAAGATCCATATCCCAGCGCTCGAGCGCCTCGCCCATGACGGTGTGGTTCGTATAAGAGAACACGCTGCGCGTGATGTCGAACGCGCGGTCAAAGTCGATGCCCTCTGCCATAAGCAGACGGATGAGTTCGGGTATGGACATGGCGGGGTGCGTGTCGTTGAGCTGCACGGCGATGAACTCGCCAAGGCGCTGAAGATCGCCGTTGCCGCTGGTTTTATAGGTGCGCAGAATGTCCTGCAGAGACGCGCTCGAAAGGAAGTACTGCTGCTTGATGCGCAGGCGCTTGCCCTCGCGGGTGCTGTCGTTCGGGTAGAGAACGCGGGTGATATCCTCGGCGCGGTTTTTCTCGGTGAGAGCGCGCTCGTAATCCTGAGAGTTGAACGCGTCAAAGTCGAGCTCCTGCTCAGCCACACACTGCCAGAGACGAAGCGTGGCAACATTGTCGGTATGATAGCCGATGACCGGCGTATCGTACGGCACGGCGAGCACGGTCTGGTCGGCAAAGCGCACCTTCACGGTGTGCTTCTCGCGGCGGTAGCTCCAGGGATCGCCGTGCTTTTCCCAGTCGTCGGCGGATTCCTTCTGCGCGCCGTCTTCAAAGCTCTGCTTGAAAAGACCGAAGCGGTAGCGCAGACCGTAGCCGCTCAGCGGCACGCCGCAGGTAGCGGCGCTGTCCATGTAGCATGCGGCAAGACGGCCAAGACCGCCGTTGCCGAGAGCTGCGTCCTCGATCTCCTCCAGGCAGGCAAGATCGATGCCGCGCTCGGCGAATACCCGGCGCATTTCATCGAGAATGCCGAGATTGAAAAGGTTATTGTATACGAGCCGCCCGACAAGATACTCGGCGGAGAGATAAAACGCCTTGCGCTTTCCGGCGCGGCGGGCGCGGGACTTTGCCCAGTTGTCCCCCACCGCGATCATCACCGCCCGGCCGAGGGCGTTGTGCAGATGCTGGGGCGAGGCCTCGCCGAGGCGCTCGTCCTCATCATATTTCAGCAGAGACTCCGTAGTATCCAGAAGATTCTGCGGGGAATAGATCATTGTTCTCTGTCCTTTCCGTTATGGAATACATGCCATGGAAACGATTCCAAAGCCATCAGGTGCATTATAACCGTTTTCCCCCCGCTCTGCAACCGGTTTTTATAAAAAAGGCCGGAACACAGTTTCTTTCCTGTTTTTTTCTTGACTCTATAATCGTTATAGAGTTTATAATTCGTTTTGTTTGAAAGTTTTCAGAAGAGGTCAGCCTATGGAAAAGAATCTCACGACCGGCAGCGTATTAAAGAATCTGGTTCGGTTCTCGCTGCCGTATCTTCTCTCCTATTTTTTGCAGACGCTTTACGGCATGGCGGATCTGTTCATCGTCGGGCAGTTTGAGGGCGTGGAAAGTACGACCGCCGTTTCCGTCGGCTCGCAGGTCATGCACATGCTCACGGTCATGCTCGTGGGGCTTGCGATGGGAACGACCGTCAGCATCGCTCAGGCCGTCGGTTCCGGCGACAGAAAGCGCTCGGCACAGGCCGTAGGAAACACCGCAACGCTGTTCATGGCCGTGGCCGCCGCGCTGACGGCGGTGCTGCTGCTCTCGGTGCGCCGGATCGTATCGGTCATGTCCACACCGCCGGAGGCGGCGGACGGCGCGGCGGCGTATCTTACCGTCTGCTTTCTCGGCATCCCGTTCATCACCGCCTATAATATCATCAGCTCCATTTACCGCGGCATGGGCGACAGCAAAAGTCCCATGTATTTCATTGCCGTTGCGTGCGCGGCCAACATCGCTCTGGACTATCTCTTTATCGGCGTGCTCCGTCTCGGCGCGGCGGGCGCCGCACTGGGAACGACGATCTCCCAGGCGATCAGCGTCGGTGTATCGCTCACGGTCATTCTCCGGCGGAAGAGCATCGTTCTCTCGAAGGAGGATTTCCGCCCGCGGCGGGCGATGATGCGCCGGATTCTTTGCATCGGCGTCCCCGTCGCGCTGCAGGACGGCCTGATCCAGATTGCATTTATCGTCATCACCGTTATCGCCAACCGGCGCGGTCTCAACGACGCGGCCGCCGTGGGTATTGTGGAAAAGGTCATAGGGCTTCTCTTCCTGATCCCTTCGTCCATGCTCTCCGCCGTTTCCGCGCTGGGCGCGCAGAACATCGGCGCTGGAAAACCGGAGCGCGCCGTCGGGACGCTGCGGTATGCGGTCATGCTCGCCGTCGGATTCGGTCTGCTCGCGTCCGCCGTCATCCAGTTCACCGCCGAGCCGATCGTCGCTCTGTTTACGGACAAAAGCGCGGCGGGCGGGGCTGAGGTGGTCCGTCTCGGCGGTCAGTACCTTCGCGGCTACGTCTGGGACTGTGTTTTTGCCGGGATCCACTTCAGCTTCAGCGGATATTTCTGTGCCCGGGGAAAATCGGGACTTTCGTTCCTGCACAACATTCTTGCTATTATACTTGTCCGCATCCCCGGCGCGTATCTGATGTCGCAGATGTTCCCCGCGACACTGTTTCCCATGGGTCTTGCCACGGCGGCAGGTTCGCTTTTGTCCGTCGTGATCTGCGCCGCCGCGTTCGCCGTTATTTCCGGAAAAGACCATAGAAGGGAGCGTTCCGCATGAGTTCCGCCGATCTTTTTTCCATAGGCGATGTGGCAAAGCTCTTCCATCTGAGCGTCAGCAGTCTGCGGCATTATGAGGATATCGGGCTTTTGCAGCCGGAAAAGACCGATCCCGCCACAGGCTACCGCTATTACAGCACCCGGCAGTTTGAAGCGCTCAACACCATCCGCTATCTGCGGGCGCTGGATATGCCGCTCTCCGAGATCGTGGACTTTTTCGGGAACCGGGATGTGGAGCGCATGGAGGAAAAGCTCCGTCAGCAGCATGCCGCCGTCGTGAAAAAACAGCGCGAGCTTGACCGCATCCGGCGCAAGATCGAAAACCGTCTCTCGCAGCTTCAAACCGCGCAGACCACGTCGCTCGAGCGCATAGAGCTTATCGATGCCGCGCCGCGCCGCATCGTGTGGCTCGAAGCTCCGCTGAATGTTCAGGGCTTTCTCGATATGGAAGCCCCGATCCGGCGGCTGGACCGTTCCGATGCGGAAGCTGTGGTATTTCTCGGCAAAGTAGGCGTCAGCATCTCGGCGGAGCATTTGAAAGCGGGCCGGTTCTTCTCCTACGACGGTATTTTTCTGGTCCTTGATGACGAAGACGATTACCGCGGCGAAACGCGCATACTGCCGGCGAGCGCGTGCATGCGCGTCCGTTTCCGGGGAAGCCACACGGAGGCCCCCGCGCAGTACGAACGTCTCCGATCCTATGCGGATGAAAACGGTCTTGATATTGCCGGGCCGTCCCGCGAAATCACCATGATCGACTACGGCATCACCAACGACACCGAAAAATTCGTTACGGAGATCACGATCCCCGTAGCCGCGGCAGAATAAAACCGGAATAAAGAGACAAATTCCCCTGCAGATCGTGTCTGCAGGGGAATTTCATATTGTCAAAAAAGCCTCGCAGAGTTTGCGCCCGCAGGCGCAAATAGAGTTTGAATCATTTTCTCCGGCGGCGTGTACGTCGGAGAAAATACTTCTCGGCTCGCAAACGT
>CAVEPP010000141.1:0-5315 GCA_963617605.1 Alloprevotella sp.
GGGGGAGAGATTCTCGATACGTTCTACCCTGGGCTTTTCGTACTTGGGCAGACGGCCGCGAATGAAGGCGCTGTAAGTCTCGTTCATCTGCCGCTGGCTCTCCGCGGCGATCGTGTCGAACACGATGCTGGACTTTCCCGACCCGGACACGCCGGTAAACACCACGATCTTCCCTTTCGGGATGTCCAGCGAGACGTTTTTGAGATTATTCTGCCGCAGACCACGGATGATGATCTTGTCGTTTTGCTCCATAAATGCAAAAACCTCCTTCAAAAACCACACCAGTTGACAACCTATCGTTCGGAAGCCAAAGGATATATCAATATAAAATCTAAGTCAATAGCCAATGATAAAAAGGCTCCCTCATCGAGGGAGCTGGCAGCGGCAAAGGCGCTGACTGAAGGAGAGACGGATGTTATATATCGCGTTCACATGAACCGGCAAAGCAGGATCGGAAGAAAAACGGCGGGAATGAAGTTCATCACTTTGATCTTTGTAAGCCCCAGCATGTTGAGCGCGAGACCGATGATCATCAGCGAGCCGACGCAGGTCATTTCGGCGATCACGGCGTCGCTGAGCAGGGGAGCGAGAACACCGGCGGCGAGCGTGACGAGCGCTTCGTAGACAAAAACGGCAATGGCCGAGAGCGGCACGCCGATGCCGAAGGACACGCTGAACACGATGGAGGAAACGCCGTCGAGCAGCGACTTGGCAAAGAGCATGCTATGGTCGCCCAGCAGCCCGCTGTTGAGCGAGCCGACGATCGACATCGCGCCGACGCCGAAAAGAAGCGATGCGGTAACAAAGCCCTCTGCTACAGTCGAAGCTGCGCCCTCCTCGCCGGGGCGCGTCACTTTCTTTTGTACCCAGTTCCCGGCGCGGTTCATCGCTCCGTCCAGATCGAGAACTTCGCCGATCACGGCGTCGATCACGAGTGAGAGGATCGCAATGAGCGTGTTCTGCCCTTTGAGCGAGCCGCTGATGCCGATATACATCGTGCAAAGTGCGAGCCCCTGCATGACGATCTTTTGCAAACGTTCTCCGATTGTATTCCCGTTTTCGGCGCGGCGGGAGGAACGGCGGAGAATAAAGCGGAGAAACAGCCCGACGGCGGAACCAATGAGAATTGCGATACCGTTGACGAGTGAACCGAGCAGCATGGAGATGACCTCACTTTCCATCTGCCATTATAAAGCACGATCCGCCGTTTGAAAATACGCTTTTCCGCAAAAACATCCGTTCCCCGGAATGGAAACGCGAATGTCGTCCAAAACGGCGCGTCCGCTGGAATGATTTATTTTGCTGCCTTCTGGATATGCAGCGTTCCCGCGGCCTGCCGTCCCTCTGCGGAGATGGCGTAAACGCCGTCCGCCGGGATGCTCACCGTGAAATCCGTTGCCTCCGTGCCGTTGCCCGCATACAGCTCCGTGCCGTCCGGCGCGGTGATCGTCAGCTTGAGCGTGCCTTTTTCCACGGCAAAATGGATCTGCAGCACATCGCCCTTTTGCAGCTCGAGCGTGTGGGTGTCGGTGCCGGTCATGCGCTCCGCATCCAGAGAGTAGGCATCCGAATTCTTCACGAACGAGCCGCGAAAGGTGCCGGAGCCCCGGCTGCCGCGCACAAGGAAGAATACGGCAAATCCGGCGGCAAGCAGCGCCAGCAGGCAAAAGAGAACGGTTTTCTTTTTCATTTCCTTCCGTCCTTTCGTAAAAAAGAAATATCGCTCCAGAGTATACCCACCGATCGGCAGACTGTCAAGGGACAACGAAAACAGCGCGGGGCGATACCGTGCGGTAAGGCCCCGCGCTTTTGCGGTTACTTCAGACTCCCGTCGCCGCCCATGAGTGCGGTCATCTCCTCAATGCGCTCGAGCGGGAATGGGGGCTCACACAGCGGGCGCATGGCGATGCTCATCAGCTTCATGGGGTTGTCGTCCGCCGCCACGCGGTTGGAGCTGAGCGCACCGCAGCGGCGGCAGCGGTGGATGATCGCCCACTCGCCGCCCTTGCGCACCCATACGGCGATCGGCTCCATGATGCCGCCGCAGTCGGACGCACGGTCGCCGGGCTCGATGTCTACATGCTGGCTGCTCAGGCAGTTCGGACAATGGTTGCGGTGATCGCTGCCGGCGTTTTCCGGCGTGCAAAGCCTGCCGCATACCTTGCAGGTGAAAGCGTCGGTGCAGGCGTGGGTCTTATAGTAACCTTTTTCAAAGGATCTGCGTTTGTTTTCGCGGTTCATAATAACTCCTCCGGAAGATGTGTTTCAGCCTCTTCGGGAGGAATGGCGTGTGCAGATTTGCCAGACCTCCCGGTCAGGCCGCACACTCCGGTGATAAAGTGATAGGTTTCAAAAAATACTCCTTAAAAATAATTTATATATTTACGATGTTCTCCTGCAAACGCTGCAAAAACCGCCCCGCGTGCGCGCCGTCCATCTGGGTATGGTGGAACTGGAACGATATCGTGAGCGTCGTTTGGAAAAGACCCTTGCGATACCGGCCCCAGATAAGAAACGGGTTATGGAAAATGCCGCTGTTCATGCCGACCGCCCCGTCGATCCCGGTGTCCACGATGGCGGAGGTACCGATGACCATGCTGTCCGTGAGATCGTGGTTTTCGCACGTTTCTGCCGCTTGCCGCGTCAGATGCAGATAGTCAGCGTTGAATTGTGCAAGATCATCGTAATACGGCACGTCGCAGGAGGTGACTTCGCCGGTTTTGTTCTTCACGATGGTGTTCACGGCGAGACTGTCGTATTGCAGCAGCTCACATCCCACGGGGAGCGTATAGAACTCCCGGATCTCGCTCGCCGCCCGGCCGATGCACCAGCACAAAAGCATATTGAATTTATAGCCGCTTTTGCGGCTGCGCCGGATGAGCGGTGTCACGTCCAACGTTTTGAAAAACGTCACCATCGGGTTCGGCGCGTCCATCCACAGGTCAAACGCCGCGGCGCGGGATGTGGTTTTCGGGTCAACGACCTTCGGCATCACAGCGGTCCTCCCAAGGGGAAAAGTATTCAAAAAAACCGCGGCCTCTCCCGGCAGCGCTCATCGCAGAGCGATCCTTGCGATCTCCATGGTAGCGATCTTCAGCACCGCGCCGCCGGACATGATGTAAAACCATACTTCACGCGCCCGCTGCGTTTTGGCGATGGGTGTGGCGACGGCGGCGACGAGGATGAGCAGCGCCCCGGCACAGCCGATGATCGTGGGAACGCTCAGAAGCGGGAAGAGGCCTGGCGCACAGCTGCCGTCCACGGCATGCTGGATGGTTTTGTCCAGACCGTCCCGCGCGGCGGCAAAGCAGCAGACCACAAGACCGAAGAGGAGCACGACAACGCTCCGGCGTCCCCAGGCGGAGATCGCGGCGTGGTTCGCCGCGGAATAGCCGATAAATCCCAGCAGCGCGAGGATCATCAGCGTTGTGGCCGTTGTCACGGCATTTTCAAAGTAGAGCTTTATCATTTTGCCGCACCTTATTTCTGCGTGCCGTACCAGTCGAGCACGGCTTTCAGATTCTCCGCTTTGACCCGCTCGCCGCCGCGGAGCATCAGCTCCAGTATGTCATCCTCGTCCGGCGTGCGGTCTGCTTTGGTGGCAAGACCCTTGCCCACGGTTTTTGCCATGATCTCCATCATGGGACGGTATACGCCGTGCAGCTTCTTCACATCAAAGTTGCCCTGCAAGGTGAACACCGGAATATTGGCGGGGACGCCCGTCTTTTTTCGCACGGCGTCTCGCTGCGTTCCGGTCTGCCACATGCCGACGCCGCATACGGCGCGCACATTGTAACGTTTTGCTGCGGCGGCATAGCCCTTGACGGAACTCGCCATGATCCAGCCGAGATAGATGATCTCCGCGCCCGTGCCGACCATGCGCTGTGCCTCGCCGAGCGGGTACGCCGGAAGTCCGGTCTCGCGCCCGAGCAGCTTTGCGTACTGCTCCGCGCTGCCGGTGTTGGAAGTGTAAACGATCGCATCCATAAAATGACCCTCCATTCAAATGTAAAACGTGCGGCGCATCCGGCGCCGGTTATTTTCGATAATCGGATTCTACTCTCGCAATAAACCGGTCGATATGGGCATGCAGCAGGGGAGCGACGGCATCCTTGTCCGCCGTGCCGTCATAAACGCTGTAGAGCAGGTACATCGGCCCGTAAAACTCGAGTGCGAGCTGCATGGCGGCCTCGTCGCTCTCCGTCAGCTTCCGGAAGATCGCCGCCATGTACTCCAGCGGCCCGCCCGCGAGATAGTCGTGATGCAGCTGAGCGAGCTTCGGATCGCGGTATTGCTCCAGCGTGAGCATTTTGCGGAAATTCGCGGAAAACGTCTCCTTTGTCCAATGGTCGAACTGCGCGGCGCTGTAGGCGCGGATGCTCTCGATGGGAACATGCAGATAGGCCTCCGCAAAGCCGTCCGGTTCGGTTTCCGGCATTTCATATTCCTCGGCACGCTCGTAGTCCATGGCGTTCATCCGTTCCACGATCCGGTCCAGAATTTCCTGCTTCCCTGCATAGTGCTTATAAAGCGCGGCTTTGGTGATCCCCAGTTGGTCGGCAATATCGCTCATGGAGGTGCCGAGATATCCGTTCTGCGCAAACAGCTCCAGCGCGCTCTCTAAAATCCGTTCTTTCGTGTCGGCTGCCATGATCGTCCTCCTTTGATTAAAAAGTGACCGTTCGGTAACTCGCATTATAGTTACCGAACGGTCACTTGTCAATAGTTTTTTAAAGTAAGGCCGCCGGAGCGGAAAGCTCCGGCGGCCTTTGCATAAATTTTTCTGCCCTCAGACGCCCAGCCACTTGCTGCTCTCTTCGTAGAGCTCGGCAACGCTTTCGGGGCGGTCTTCGCCGGCCAGCTCGCCGTTGGGTGTGAGGCCGTAGCGCACCTGGCGCATCATCATGTTCGCATAGGAGGGACGGTACTGATCCAGCTCTTCCTTGCTGGCGTGGAACGTGCCGTCCGTATACATGGAGTGCATGCTGTCCTTCTCGTAGATGGGGGCCATGGAGAGAATCTTCCACACGCCGTCGCGCTTTTCCACGTGATAGTGCAGGCGCGTATGCGTGGACATATCCACGGTGTCGTCTCCCATGGGGCAGCGGATCTGGATGGCGGTAATGCACTCGGCGACAGCCCGGTTGCCGTTCTTCCAGATAACGGTATCAAATACCTTGTGCTTGGCGGGGGCCTTGGAAGCGTTCATGCGCTTGGAACCGGCGACAAATTCGTCCGGCGTGCCGGTCATCCAGGAGACAACGATCTTGGCGTCGTCATGGTAGAGAGGGCGCATCTCGTCCCACAGCTTGTAG
>CAVEPP010000142.1:0-5307 GCA_963617605.1 Alloprevotella sp.
TTGGGGAATGCGGCCGTTATTCGTTTTAGTAAAAAAGTTATTCGCTTTACGGTGTCTTAAAGCGAATAACACATCCATGCAAAAACCCGCGGCGGCGTTTCAAAGAACGCCGCCGCGGGGGTGCTTTTCTGTTGGCCGTCGGTCAGCCGTCGAGCTCGATATCGCCGCTGACGGTCTCGATCTTGAGTGTCCGCGTACCCTCGCTGCCGCTGCGGACACCGGAAATTTTACCGCTCACAGTGGAGACATCCGCGGCAAATTCGGCGATATGCAGCAGCTCGCCGGAAATATCGCCGCTCGTGGAGGTAAATATGAGATTTTGCGTATCGACCTCGTCCAGCTCCAGATCGCCGCTCGTCGTGTCGGCGATGATGCTGTCCGCCGCGACGTCATCCAGGTCGATGTACCCGCTCGT
Organism: Alloprevotella sp.; assembly: GCA_963617605.1. Taxonomy (GTDB): domain Bacteria; phylum Bacillota; class Clostridia; order Oscillospirales; family Oscillospiraceae; genus Apopatocola. The sequence goes on from CAVEPP010000142.1 coordinate 416, forward strand.
GGAGTGCAGCGTCAGCGTGCCGGTGAGCTCCACGTTTCGCACGGAAATGCTCCCGCTCACGGACGAAAGGCTCACGTTCTCCGCCTTCGCATCGGAAAGACTCACATAGCCGGAGGTCGTTGAAGCCGTCACCGCACCGCCGCGGGTCGTGCTGACGAAAATGTTTCCGCTCGTCGTAATGAGCTGCGTCTCCGCGGTCTTCAGCTCCGATACGCTGACGTTACCCGATGTGCTTGCCGCGCGAAACGTGAGCTGCGGGCTCACCAGTCCGCTCGCATACACGTCGCCGGACTGCGTCGAAGCATCCACCGTTCCGATCCACTTTTCCGGAATATGGAGAATGATCGCGTCGTCGTCCGAGACAGCAAGCCGCTGGAAGAGGCCGAGCTTCTTTTCCGTGATGCGCAGCACGCCGCCGTCGAGCACAGCACTCACGCGCTCCGGCGTTTTAGCGCCGCGCGCGGCGATCGTAACAGTTTTGTCGGTCGTGGAATAGATGTTCACCTCAAGATCGCTGAGCTGCACGCTCACGAAGCTGCACTCGCCGGTCTCCGTATCGGCGGAAGTGAACTCGATATCGTTGTAGGCATAGTTGTTGGGGGAATAGTCCCAGCCGAGCGTCACGCCGACGAACACGCCCGCCGCAATGAGCAGCGCGCCGAGGACAAGAAGCACCTTTTCGCCTTTTTTCATCACGATTTCTCCTTTGTCATCCGAGATCGTTTTTGAGTTCAAACAAAAGCCGGAGCGCCTCCAGCGGGGAGAGCGTGTTGGGATCGATACTGCGCAGCCGCTCGGCCACGGCGTCCGCGCCGACGTCGGCAAGACTCACCTGACCGCTCTCCGGCTTTGCCGGGGCCGTCACATTCACCGCCGCGCCCTGCGCGTTGAGCTCCTTGAGATGCGCGTCCGCGGCGCGGATGACGCTCTCCGGCACACCGGCGAGCTTCGCGACCTCAATGCCGTAGCTCTCGTCGGCGGCGCCGGGCAGGATCTTGCGCAGGAAGAGGAGCTTTCCGTTCTGCCGCTTGGCGCTGATATTGTAATTGCGCACGCCGGGGATCGTCCCTTCGAGCGCGGAGAGCTCATGGTAGTGCGTGGCGAACATCGTCTTTGCGCCGAGTTTTCTCGGGTCGGCGCAGTATTCGAGCACAGCGCGGGCAATGGCCATGCCGTCGTAGGTGGACGTTCCGCGTCCGATCTCGTCAAGAATGAGCAGGGAATCGGCAGTCGCGTTCTTCAATATGGAGGCGACCTCGCTCATCTCGACCATGAAGGTCGATGCGCCGCCCGCAAGGTCATCGCTCGCGCCGATGCGCGTGAACACGCGGTCGCAGATGCCGACCGTCGCGCTGCGCGCCGGGACGAATGAGCCGATCTGCGCCATGAGCACGATGATCGCCGTCTGGCGCATGTACGTGCTTTTACCGGCCATGTTCGGGCCGGTCACGATGGCGACGCGGTCGTCGGTGTCGTTCAGATGCGTGTCGTTCGGCACGAAGAGCGTGTCGCGCTGCATCTGCTCGACGACCGGGTGGCGTCCCTCGGTGATCGTGAGCGTGTGCGATACCTCGATCTCGGGGCAGACATAGTTATTGCGCACCGCGACCTCGGCGAGCGAGCAGAGCGCGTCGAGATCCGCGAGCGCCGCGGAGAGCGTCTGCAGCTCGTCCACGCGGTCGCCGACGCGCCGGAGCACGTCGCGGAAGAGATCGTATTCGAACGTTTCGATCCGCTCGCGGGCGGAGGAGATGTCGTCCTCGAGCTTTTTGAGCTCGGGCGTGAAGTACCGCTCGCCGTTGACGAGCGTCTGCTTGCGTATGTATTCCTCCGGCAGCTCCACGGCTCCGGCGGAGTTCGGCACATCGATATAGTACCCGAACACCTTGTTATAGCCGACCTTGAGCTTCTTGATGCCGGTGCGCTCCTTTTCCCGCGCTTCGAGCTCCGCGACGCATTTGGCACCGTTGTCGCGGATGTTGCGCAGCCGGTCTACCTCCTCGCTGTAGCCGGGGCGGAGGATGCCGCCCTCGCGCACGGAGAACGGCGGCTCGTCGCAGATGGCACGGTGCAGGAGTTTGCAGAGGTTTTCCAGCGGCTCCGTCGCGGCGATGGAGCGGAGCATTCCGCTCTGGTACTTGCCGAGCTGCGCGAAGATCTCCGGCACGGCGGAGAGATAGTTTCCAAGCGCGAGCATGTCGCGGCCGTTCGCCGCGCCGTACACGGCGCGCGAGGTGAGCCGCTGGATATCGCCGACGGTCTTGAGCTTTTCGGTGAGCTCGGCGCGGCCGACGTTATCGCGGAAAAGCTCCTCCACCGCGGCGAGCCGCCGCCGAATCGCCACCGGGGAGAGCAGCGGCCGCTCCACCCAGCTGCGGAGCATGCGCCCGCCCATTGGGGTCTTTGTCTTATCGAGCACCCAGAGAAGGCTGCCGCGCTTCTCGCCGGTGCGGAGATTTTCCGTAAGCTCCAGATTGCGCCGCGCCGCGGCGTCAAGCTCCATATAGCGTCCGCGCGTGAAGATATCCGGCACGCGCAGCTGCGACATGTCGCCGCGCGCCGCGTCCGCGAGATAGGCGAGCAGCGCGCCGAGCGCGAGCGTCGTCATCTCGTCAAGCTCCGGGGCGTTTTCGCCGTACTGGTTGATGATCGCCTTGCGCGCGTTTTCGGGATCGAACCGCCCGGCGGCGGGCTCCACGCGGCTGCCGAGCCGCTTTTCCAGCGTGTCACGGATGTCACGGCTGAGCATTGCCTCCGGCGCGAGCACGCACTCGCGCGGGCGGAAGCGGGAAATTTCGTTCTGGATGTGCATCGCCGCGTCCGAATCAAACGACGCCGCGCACACCTCGCCGGTGGATACGTCCGCAAAGGCGCACCCGCCCGCCTTGCCGCGCAGCATGACCGCGCCGAGATAGTTCGATTCGCCCTCGCGCAGCATGGAGGTCTCCATGACCGTGCCGGGGGAGATGATGCGCACAATATCGCGCGAGACGAGGCCCTTGCAGAGCTTCGGGTCCTCCATCTGCTCACACACGGCAACCTTGTAGCCCTTGGCGATGAGCTTGGAGATGTACTGCTCCGCGCTGTGGTACGGCACGCCGCACATCGGCGTGCGCTCGTCCTCGGGCTTGCCGCGGTCGCGCGTCGTGAGCGCGAGATTCAGCTCGCGCGCGCCGAGGATGGCGTCATCGTCGAACATCTCGTAAAAATCGCCCAGCCGGTAAAAGAGCAGGCAGTCGGGATGCTCGGCTTTAATGGCGTTATACTGCATTTTCATGGGGGTGGTTTCTGCGGGCAATGTCTTTCTCCCCTTTACTCCGTGATCTCGCCGAAGAGCGCAAATGTGTTGCTCGAAACGATGCGGGCGTTGGCCCACGAGCCGATGAGCGATTCATCCCCGTGCAGATGCACGAGCCGTCCCCCGGCGGTGCGCGCAGAGAGCGTATAGTCGCCGTTTTTCGCCGTGCCGTCGATGAGCACGCGGAAGGTCTTTCCCTCCTGCGCGCGGTGCAGCTCGGCGGAGACGCGCCCCGCGCTCTCCACGAGCCGGTCAAACCGGTTCTGAATGACGGAGCGCGGCGTATCGTCCTCGATCTTCGCCGCCGGAGTGCCCGGGCGGCGGGAATAGATGAACGTGAACATCGAATCAAAGCGCACCTTTTCCGTGAGCTCAAGCGTATCGAGGAAGTCCTCCTCCGTCTCGCCCGGGAAGCCGACAATCACGTCGGTCGTGAGGACGAGGTTCGGGATGTATTTCCGTGCGAGATCGACCTGCGCGAGATACTTTTCCGCCGTGTAGCCGCGGTTCATGGCGCGCAGGATCCGATCGCTGCCGGACTGCACGGGCAGGTGAATGTGCGGCGCGCACTTTTCGCACTCGGCCATGGCCGCAAAGAGGCGCTCGGTCGCGTCCTTCGGGTGGCTCGTCATAAACCGGATGCGGAAATCGCCCGGAATGGCGTTGACCTTGCGCAGGAGCTCGGCGAAATCGACGTCCTCGTCCAGCCCCCGGCCATAGGAGTTCACGTTCTGGCCGAGGAGCGTGATGTCTTTATATCCGGCGGCGACGAGCGCTTCGGCCTCGCGCACGACGTCCTCGCTCCGGCGGGAGCGCTCGCGCCCGCGGACATAGGGGACAATGCAGTACGAGCAGAAGTTGTTGCACCCGTTCATAATGGAGAGCCACGCCTTCACACTGCCGTCCCGCTCGCGGGGGAGGCCTTCGGCGATCGACTCGGTGCTCTCGGCATCGAACACGCGGCCCTTCGCTCCGGAGAGACCGTGGACCTGCAGCGTTTTCTCAAAAAGCTCCGGGAAGCGCCAGAGCTCGTGCGGGCCGAAGCAGAGATCGACCATCCGGTACGACTTTTTCACCTGCTCGCGGATCTCCTCGCTCTGCGCCATGCAGCCGCAGAGGATGACGATGCGCTCGGGGTGGACGCGCTTTAAGTGCGTGAGCGCGCCGACGTTGCCGAACACGCGCATCGTCGCGTGCTCGCGCACGGCGCAGGTGTTCACGGCGATGACGTCCGCCTTGTCCTCGTCGTCGGTCATCGTATAGCCCATGCTGCGGAGATAACCGCGCAGCACCTCGCTGTCGGACTCGTTCTGCTGGCAGCCGTAGGTGTCCACCATGGCAAAGCGCTCGCCGCCGCCGAGGGCGGAGCGGACGCGCGCGCATATCTCTTTCTGCCGTTCGATCTCCTGCGCGGAGACCTCGGTTCTCTCGTAGGGCATAAGTGTTGTTTCCTTTCCGTGTTTCCTTGCGAAAGGCCCCCTTGTGTAAAGGGGGCTGTCAGCCGGAGGCTGACTGGGGGATTGTAGCTTTCGGAAAACAACAATCCCTCCGTCACGGCTTCGCCGTGCCACCTCCCTTTACACAAGGGAGGCTT
>CAVEPP010000143.1:0-5277 GCA_963617605.1 Alloprevotella sp.
CTGGTGCTCAGGCCGGACGGAATATGCGTTCAACGACGCGGGCATTGACGAGCTCAAATACTCCGAAAGCCGCGCCGCCGCGCGGAAGATCACCAACACGTTTGCGAACGACACGACGATTGCCGTGCTCGTTCCGAGCGGAAACTATGAAGCGGAAAAGCAGTTTCTGCGTGAAGCCGCCGAACTCGACAACGTGAAGACCGTCACAGGCCTTGCCAATATCGAGATCGAGGACGGGAAAGTGTTGACGGATTCCTACACGCCCCGGATGCTCTCCATGCTGCTGAACATCGATTTTGAAGAGGCCGAAATGCTCTATGCCGCCTACGGTGTGGAAAACGGGCAGTATCAGCCGATCTTCGGCAACGCTGAGACCTACTCCGTGCCGCTCATTGATGTGTTCCTGTTTCTCTTTGAAAAGATCGATCAGGGAATTGTGACGCTGGACGCCGATTCGCAGGAGACGCTGGACAGTCTCCGCGGGGAGCTGGAACGCGGCGAAGCGCAGCTTCGCGGTGAAAATTGGGACCGTATGGTTATTACAGCGAACGTTCCTGTGGAGGGCACGGAGAGCGTCGCGCTCGTAAATGCGCTCCGATCACTGGCCGACGGACACTACGGCGAAGGGAAATGCCTTGTCATCGGCGATGTGACAAGCGCCAAGGAGCTGGCCGACACATTCAACGGCGACTCACTGCTCATCAACCTGCTCACCATCGCTTTCGTATTCATCATTCTGATCTTCACGTTCAAGTCCATAGCGGGCGCGGCGATCCTTGTGTTTGTCATTCAGGGCAGTATCTGGATCAATTTCACGTTCCCGTATCTGACGCATACCCGCGCGTCGTTTGTCACGAACATGATCGTCTCCGCTATCCAGATGGGCGCGACGATCGACTACGCTATTGTTATTATGAGCCGGTATCTTGATCTGAAAAAGCTCCATCCGCCGCGGGAAGCGATGTCTCTGGCGGTCAATGAGAGCTTTCCGACCGTTATGACGTCCGGTACCATTATGACCGTTGCGGGCATTCTGATCGCTTACCGCGTGACGGACGTGTATATCGGGCACATCGGCCTTGCCGTCGGCCGCGGCGCATTGATTTCGGTCATACTTGTTTTGACCGTTCTGCCGCAGCTCATCGTGCTGCTCGATAAGCTCATTGAAGTGACAACATTTCGGAAGAAGACGGGAGGTGCCGCCGAATGAAACGATGGATCGCCGCGCTGCTGTGCGTGATGCTTCTGTTCTCGCTTTCCGGGGCGGCGTTTGCCGCGGATGCCGACGCACCCGATACGATCCGGATATCTTCCGCCGAAGATCTGGCGGAGCTTTCCGTGCTGTGTACGTCGGACGCCTGGTCGGAGGGGAAAACGATCGTGCTCACGCGCGATATCAGCCTCACCGGCTGCGATTTTTCTCCCATCCCGCTGCTTGCCGGAACGTTCGACGGGCGCGGCCACAGCATACTCGGCATATCTCTTGACGGCGACGCTTCGACGCAGGGACTTTTCCGCATGGTGCTGAAAACCGGCACTGTGAAGGATCTTACCGTCTCCGGAACGCTGCATGCTTCGGGGAACGGTGAAAGCATCGGCGGCATTACCGGAGTGAACTACGGAACGATCGAAAACTGCCGCTTTGACGGAGATATACGCGCCCAAGCCGCCGCGGGCGGTATCGTTGGCCTGAACGCCGAGGGCGCTCTTGTGAGCGAATGTAAAACTTCCGGTTCTGTCGCGGGCTACCACCGCACCGGCGGCATTGCCGGGGAGAACCGCGGCGTATTGAGCGACTGCGAAAACCGCATGAGCGTCAATATGGATTATATTGCTATTGAGCAGCAGGACCAGAAAAAGTCCTTTGATATTTCCTCACTGACGCTGCAGGAGGAAACACTCGTTGATATCACGGACCTCGGTGGCATTGCCGGGCTGAACACCTCCGTCATCAAATACTGCGACAATTACGGCGATGTAGGATATCCCCACACGGGCTACAACGTCGGCGGCGTTGCCGGGCGTCAGAGCGGCCGTATCATCGGCTGCACGAACGCCGGAGAGATCACCGCGCGCAAGGATGTCGGCGGCATTGCCGGTCAGGTCGAACCGCATACGGTCTGGAACGTTACCGGTACAGGCATCGGTGAGGTGCAGTCACAGCTCTATCGTCTCGAAAGTCTGATGCGTACGACACTCGGTGATCTTGGCGACTCGCAGACCGGTGCACAGGCCCTTCTGCAGGAGATTCTCCAGCGGCTTGGAAACTGCAGCGATATCATCGGCGGCATGTATCCGGATATTTCGTGGCCGACACCTGGTGACGGCGGTGACAGCGACGATACCGGTGCCGGAGACAGCGGCGATGCATCCGGCGGATGGCTCAATCCCGATAACGGATCAATGGATGAGCTTTCGGACAATCTGCAGCAGATTGTGACGCTGCTCGGACAGATGACGGACGTTATTGCAAGCGACACGGTGATCGGGGACATGCAGAATGTGATCTCCCAGCTCATGAATGTCTCAACGGCGCTTATGAATATGATGTACAGTCTAAGCAGTGCCTCCGTCGAGCTGGAGGACGTCTCCGATGTTGACGATGACGACGAGGCACTTTGCCTGATCACGCAAAGTATAAATACGGCGCCTGTCAGCGCAGATACGAACGCCGGCGGCATCGCAGGTAATGTGTCGCTGGATATCTCCTTTGACCGGGAAGATCAGCTCAACATTTCTTCTGCGGTGATCGGAAGCGGAAAGTACGAGATTTTTGCGCGCATTTCCGGCTGCGAAAACCGCTCGTCGGTCAGCGCCACCAAATCCTGCGCCGGCGGCATTGCGGGACGCATGGAATACGGCCTTGTGATCTCGTGCGACGCGGTCGGCGAAGTGAGCACAGCGGAAGAATATGCCGGCGGTATCGTCGGGCACAGCTCTTCGTCCATTCGGAGCTGCCGCGCGCGTGTCAATCTCTCGGGCAAACGGTATCTGGGCGGTATCGCAGGGCTCGGCAAAGACATTGGCTCGTGCCTTGCTATGCCGCACTTTGAAGAGAAAACGGAGCTCTGCGGGTCCGTGGCGGGATATGCCGACGGTAATGTCATAGAAAACCTCTATTCTGATTCCTCTGTCGGCGGAGTAGACGGCTTCAGCTTCGCCGGGCAGTCGGACTATATGGATTATGAGGACTTTGCGGCTCTTTCGGACACGCCGGATTACTTCCGCAGCATCGATGTGACGTTTGTAAAGGACGGCGAAACAGTAGAGACGATCGAAGTACCGTTTGGCGGAACGATCGACGCGGTGCCTTCCGTTCCGGATGAGGACGGGATGTACTGGCAGTGGAACGATTTTGACCCGGACGATGCCATATACTACAGCCGGACGGTCGATGGCGAGTACATCCGCCCCGTCACAACGATCACCACAGGAGAAGATGAGCCGCTGTTCCTTGCCGAGGGCGTTTTCCGCGACGGGCAGACGCTTCTCGCTGCGCCCTTTTCGCCGGACGCCGAGGCACTCGGCATTGACCCGGAAACGATTCTCGCAGCGTACACCGTGCGTGTTTCGGACTATTCTGATCCGGTCACTGTGCGCATGCTCACTTCGTCCGCGGGAAGCCTGTATACACTCGCAGACGGCGCACTCATACCGCTTTCCAGCAGCCGCGACGGGAGCTACATCGTTTTCCGGCTGGATAACGGTGCGTCGATCGTCTATCTTTCGCAGGAAACATCCTGTTCCGGCTGGCTTATCGGCGGCATTGCCGGCGGTGTCGTAGTCGCTGCGGCGGTTCTTTTCGTAATTCTCCGAAAAAAGAAGAAAAAAGTCTTAACAACTTCTTGACGAATTCTTTATTTCCCTGTATGCTTTATACATGTTCTCTCCGGCGGTACGTCCGCACAATCTGCCGGAGAGACATATTTTGTAAAGCAGAAAGGTGAAAAGAGAGTGGAATTACTTCATTGGGCGGAAATGATACTGAATTATCTTGTGCAAATTGGGATCATTTTACTGGAAGGAACAGGAGCGGTTGTTCTCCTTGTCTCCGGCGTAAAAAGTGTTATCCGGCTTATTAAAAAGCAGCCGCACGCGCGGCTGTCCATGGCGCAGGGTATCGCGCTTGCGCTGTGCTTCAAGCTCGGCGGCGAGGTGTTGCGCACGGTGATCGTGCGTGAGTGGAGCGAGCTTCTGGTTCTTGGAGCAATCATTATCCTCCATGCGGCCATGAGCATTCTGATCCATTGGGAGATCAAAATGGAAGAAAAGCGCCTGTCCGCCATGAGCGATCTTGGAGACTGATACATACATTTGGCAAAAGCTCCGCGGTTATAAAACCGCGGGGCTTTACTTATGTCCTGATATAAGACCCTGAAGTTCTTTTGTGGTCCTGTTTTTATGACCAGACTTGATTTTGCCGGAGAAGATGTATATAATCTTATCCGATTTCAACAGGTAAAGGGGAAAAAACATGCCCTCCACGAACGAAACGAACCGTAAAGCGTTTTTTATTGAGATCATGAAGCGCCGCATCCTGTCCGGCGAACTCAGGCCCGGCGACCGTATCCCGCCGGAACGCGAGCTGGCCGTCGAGCTTGGTATCAGCCGCGGCTCCGTCAATCAGGGAATGCTGGATCTTGCCCGCATGGGCTTCCTGCGGATCGTGCCGCGCAAGGGTGCGTTCGTCGCGGAGTACGTGAAGTCGGCGACACCGGAAACGCTCGCCTCGATCATGAGCTACGATTCGGCGCTGCTTGACAGCTCTTTGTTCAAAGACCTCATGGATCTCCGTATCCTGATCGAACGGGAATGCACACGCCTTGCCTGCGCCAACCTTACACCGGAATCACTCGCGCTTCTGCAGGCACACACGGACGCCATTTACGCAGCGGATGATGAGGAAGCGGCGGAGGCGGTGTATCTCTATCATAAATGCCTGACGGAAATTTCACGGAACGCCGCGTATGCCATGGTATTTCAGAGTTTTGAGAAGATGATACGGAATCTGATCCGGGAGCATTATAAAAGCCGGGAAGAGCTTGCCACCAGTATGCCGAAATTCCAGATGCTCACCGCGGCCATTTCGCGGCGGGACGCATATGCTGCCGATATGGCTCTTCTCTCCATTCTCAATCAGGCGTCCGAGTATCTTGGGACGCATTTGGAACAGTATCACAAGTAACGAAGGCAACAAGCTGCCCATACGGGCAGCTTGTTGCACAGCTTGTCAAAGAAGCTCGCCTTTAGGCGAGCAATTTGGTATAATAAGGGGGG
>CAVEPP010000144.1:0-5268 GCA_963617605.1 Alloprevotella sp.
TCCAAGCTGATTTTGGCTACCAGCCCCCCTTGCCAACGATTTCGTTACACATACTCAACGGCGATAGGTGTTGAATTTCTGCCGGAAAACGAATATAATACATAAGTTAAAGAAGAAATTTCAGGAGGCAATTATGACGCTCGATTCTTATATACATTCTCTGCACGGGAAGAGTATTGCGGTCATTGGTCTCGGCGTGAGCAACCGGCCGCTGCTGCGGCTGCTGCTTGATGCGGGATATGCCGTCACGGTACGCGATAAGCGCACGCGCGAGGCGTTCGGCGAGGACGAGGCCGCAGCGCTGGAAGAGGCGGGCTGCCGTCTCGTGCTGGGCGAGGACTACCTTGCCGGGATCACTGAGGACGTCATCTTCCGCACCCCCGGCCTGCATCCCTTTACGCCGGAGCTCGCTGCTGCAAAAGCACGCGGGGCGCTTCTTACGTCTGAAATGGAGGCGTTCTTCGCTGTATGTCCGTGCCGCATCATCGCCGTGACCGGCTCGGACGGGAAAACGACGACCACCACCATCATTTCCGAGCTCTTGAGGGCGCAGGGATACCGCGTGTTCCTTGGCGGCAACATCGGCACGCCGCTGCTCGACAAAGCGCTGGAGATGACCCCGGACGATTGGGCGGTACTGGAACTCAGCTCCTTCCAGCTCCACAGCATGAACTGCCGGCCGGATATCGCCGTCGTTACCAACGTTTCGCCGAACCATCTGGATGTGCATCCGAGCTATGACGACTATCAGACCGCCAAAAAGCAGATATTCCTGTCGCAGGGACAGGGCGGTATCACCGTGCTGAACGCTGACAACACGATCACCCGCGCGTTTTCAAGCGAATGTCCGGGCGAAGTCCGCTTTTTCAGCCGCGAGAGCGCGCCGGAAAACGGTGTGTTCCTGCGTGACGGCATCATTTACCGTGCTCACGGCGGGGAAGAGATGAAACTCATGGATGCGGAAGGTATTCTGCTCCCGGGTTTACATAACACAGAAAATTACATGGCCGCGTTTGCCGCCACCGACGGCATCGTCTCGGACGATACCTGCCGCGCCGTGGCGGAGAGCTTCCGGGGCGTTGCGCACCGGCTGGAAATGATCCGCACGCTGCACGGCGTTACCTATTGCAACGACTCCATCGCATCCAGCCCGACGCGCACGATTGCGGGGCTGCATGCGCTGCGGCAGAAGCCCATTCTTATCGCCGGCGGATACGATAAGCACATCCCGTTCGATACGCTCGGCGATGAGATCTGCCGCCACGTCAAGGCGCTGTTCCTTACCGGCTTCACGGCGGAGAAAATTTACGATGCTGTGACAAATTCGCCGCTGTACGATCCCGAAGCGCTGCCGATCCGGAAGATCGATGATTTCCGCGAGGCGGTGCTCGCCGCCGCCGCGAGCGCGGAAGAGGGAGATCTCGTACTGCTCTCCCCGGCGTGCGCGTCGTTTGACCATTTCAAAAACTTTGTGGAGCGCGGCGAACTGTTCCGCTCCATCGTCAACGAACTGAAATAAAGGAAATACTGCCATGAATTACGAAGAGCTTTATACGCTGGCCGGGCAGGTGGAGGAACGGCTCCAGCCGGTCTTCCGCGGCTTTGAGCGCACAGCGGAGAAAAATACGAAGCGCGTGCTGGACTCGTTCCGAGCGCACCGCGTTTCGGAGCCGTGCTTTGCCGGAACGACCGGCTACGGCTACGACGATCTGGGCCGCGAGACGCTGGAAAAAGTCTATGCCGACGTGTTCGGCGCGGAAGCGGCGCTCGTGCGCACCACGTTTGTAAACGGAACGCACGCGATCGCCTGCGCGCTTTACGGCGCGCTTCAGCCGGGCGACACGCTCCTTGCCGTTACGGGAGCGCCGTACGATACGCTCCATACCGCCATCACCGGCTCCGGACGCGGTTCGCTCGCCTCGCTCGGCATCCGGTATGAGCAGCTGGAACTTTCTGCCGACGGCGGGCCGGACTATGCCGCAATCACGCAGCGTGTATCGGAGCTGCGTCCGGCGGCGGCGTTCGTCCAGCGCAGCCGCGGATACGCGCCCCGGCGCGCGCTTTCGGTTGCGGAGATCGGGGAGATCGTCCGCGCGGTAAAGAATGGCTGCGCGGATACGGCGGTCATCGTGGATAACTGCTACGGGGAGTTTACCGAAGAGTGCGAGCCGACGACGCTCGGCGCGGATCTCATCGCCGGATCGCTTATCAAAAACCCCGGCGGCGGTCTCGCCCCTATGGGCGGATACGTTGCCGGACGTGCCGATCTCGTGGAGCTTGCCGCCGAACGTTTGACGGTGCCGGGCATCGGCAGCGAGTGCGGCGCTTCGCTCGGCGTGAATCGGACGCTCTTCCAAGGCTTCTTCTTTGCGCCGCACACCGTGTCGCAGGCGCTCAAAACGATGGCCTTCGCCGCCGGAATGCTGGAAGAGCTTGGTTTTGAGAGCTTCCCGGCGTCCGATGAAAAGCGCTCGGACATCATTCAGACCATCCGGCTGAAAACGGCGGACAACCTTGTGAAATTCTGTCAGGGCATTCAGAAGGGTTCGCCCGTGGACAGCTTCGCTCTGCCCGTCCCCGCGCCGATGCCGGGGTACGAGAGCCCGGTCGTCATGGCGGCAGGAACGTTCATTCAGGGCGCGTCGCTTGAGCTTTCGTGCGACGGCCCGGTGCGTGAGCCGTATCTCGGCTTTCTGCAGGGCGGGCTTACGTATGAATCCGGCAAGCTCGGCGTACTGAGCGCCCTGTCTGAAATGCTCGCCTGAGGCATATACTCTTTGGCATAGGGGGTGACCCGTATGCCGTTTCCGCGAAAGATTACACCGCAGCAGACGACGGCGCTGCTGCTCCTTGCGCTCACCGGCGCGCTGATCGCGTTTCTGATCCCCGCCGTGCGCTATTTCCGGACGCTTACCGGCGCTATGGCGGTATCCAATGCATCCGATCTTATCACGCAGACCGTGAGCAACATTGTCGAGAACGAAATGCGTCTGCTCGGGCCGGACGGCGGGAAATTCGTATCGTTTGAAAAGGACGGCGACGGGCAGATCAGCGCTATTGTAACGGATACGGCGCGGGTGAATATCCTTTCCGCCGAGCTTCTCAACGCGATCGTGGAGGCGTCTGACCGTGGCGATCTTGATCTTTCGATCCCCTTCGGGAACCTGCTGGGCATCAGCTTTTTCCTTGGCCGCGGCCCAACGGTGCCGGTCAAGATCACGATGCTCACGTCCTCGCGGGTGGATTTCCGCAATGTGCTGACGGACGCCGGCATCAACCAGACAAAGCACCAGCTTCTTTTGGAGGTGTGCGTCGATGCGGACGTCCTGCTGCCGTGGGAGATCCGCTCCACGCAGATCGTCACGGAAGTGCTTGTCGCGGAAACGATCATTGTCGGACGTGTTCCGCAAACCTATTTTTATACGGGAGAGACATGATGGACTATTTACAGGAGATTGCCGAGCTGCGCGAGGAACTGCGCCGCCACAGCATAGCCTATTACGACAAGGATGCGCCCACCATTTCCGACTTTGAATATGACGCGATGATGCGCCGTCTGGAGGATCTGGAAGCGGAGCACCCGGAGACGGTTACGCCGGACTCGCCGACGCAGCATGTCGGCGGTCACCGTTCGGAGAAATTCTCACCGGTGCATCATGAGGTGCCGCTCGAATCGCTCAGCGATGTTTTCTCCTATGAAGAACTGACGGACTTCATCCGTAAGACCAACGAGACTCTTGGCGGCGAGCCGGTCTATACGGTCGAGCCGAAGATCGACGGGCTTTCCATGGCGCTGGAGTACCGGAACGGCGTGTTCTATCAGGGCGCAACGCGCGGCGACGGCGTCACCGGCGAGGATGTGACGGAAAATCTCCGCGTCCTGCGCAACATTCCGCTCCGGCTGGAAAATGCGCCCGAGCGTCTGATCGTCCGCGGCGAGGTGTATATGGCGCGCGAGGTGTTTTTGGAGCACAACCGCCGCCGCGAGATCGAAGGAGAAACGCTCCTCGCCAATCCGCGCAACGCCGCCGCCGGGTCCATGCGCCAGCTTGATCCGAAGGTGACGAAAGAGCGTCAGCTTGATATCATCGTTTTCAATGTCCAGCTCACGTCCGGCGAGCAGCCGAAAACGCACGCGGAATCGCTGGATATGCTGGAACGGCTCGGGTTTTATACCGTGCCGCACAAGGTGTTTCGCACCGTGGAGGAATGCTGCGAGGAGGTCCGGCGTATCGGTGATACGCGTGAGAGCTATCCCTTTGATATCGACGGCGCTGTCATCAAGATCAACGACCTCGCGCAGCGCGAGATCCTCGGCAGCACCGCTAAGGCGCCGCGCTGGGCGGTGGCATATAAATACCCGCCGGAGGAAAAACCGTCCGTGGTGCGCGACATTGTCGTACAGGTTGGACGGACCGGCGTGCTGACGCCGAAGGCGATCGTGGAGCCGGTGCGTCTTGCCGGCACGACCGTCACGGCGGCAACGCTTCACAATCAGGATTTTATCGATAAGCTCGATGTACGCATCGGCGATACAGTCATTGTGCGCAAGGCGGGGGAGATCATCCCGGAAGTCCTCCGCGTTGATCTCACGAAGCGGCCGGAGGGAACGGTCCCGTTCCGTCTGCCGGATACCTGCCCGGAGTGCGGCTCGCCGGTGGAGCGCGACCCGGATGGCGCAGCGGTGCGCTGCACGGGCGTGGAATGCCCGGCACAGCGGCTGCGTAATCTGGTCCATTTTGCCTCCCGCGAGGCAATGGACATTGAAGGGCTCGGCTTCTCGCTTGCCGAGGCGCTGGTAAATAGCGGCATGGTAAAGACTCCGGCGGATCTCTACCGGCTTGACGCGCAGACGGTTGCGACGCTCGACCGCATGGGAAAAAAATCCGCGGAAAACCTC
Source organism: Alloprevotella sp. (assembly GCA_963617605.1). Classification (GTDB taxonomy): domain Bacteria; phylum Bacillota; class Clostridia; order Oscillospirales; family Oscillospiraceae; genus Apopatocola. The sequence continues at coordinate 4,901 of CAVEPP010000144.1, forward strand.
ATGGACGAGATCGAAAAGAGCAAGCAGCAGGACCTCTCGCGTCTCCTGTGCGCGTTTGGTATCCGGCAGGTGGGGCAGAAGGCAGCCAAGGTGCTTGCACGCACGTTCGGCTCCATGGACGCCATCAAGAATGCCACGCCGCTGGAACTCACCGCGGTGGACGATATCGGCCCCATCACCGCCGAGAGCGTCGTTGCCTGGGCGCAGAACCCGCAGACGCAGCATCAGCTCCGTCTGCTCCGCGAGGCGGGCGTCAATATGCTCAGCCGCGAGGAGCGCCGCGATAACCGCTTCCTCGGCAAAACGTTCGTTCTCACCGGAGCGCTTACCAAATATACGCGCGATGAAGCGAGCGCCATCATTGAGTC
>CAVEPP010000145.1:0-5268 GCA_963617605.1 Alloprevotella sp.
GGATGACGAGATACGCAAAGCCGATGAGCAGCGCAATAACGCACGTTTCGCCGACCGCGCCGCCGCGCACGCCGAGGAACATATCCAGCAGGGAGGGGAGGCCTTCGCCGCCGGTGGAGAGAACTTCGAGCGGTGTGGCGGAAGTTACCAGATCAACGCCCTTCGGCATCGCGCCGCCCATGACCTGCGTAAACGAGACGAGCATGAACACGCGCGCGGTGATGGCGGGGTTTGCAAAGTTGTGGCCGAGACCGCCGAACAGACACTTGACAAACACGATGGCGAACACGCTGCCAATTACGCACTGCCAGACCGGGACATTGGTGCTGAGATTGAGACCGAGCAGCAGACCTGTCACAACGGCGCTAAGATCACCGATGGACTGCTTACGGTGTGTGATCACATTGAAGAGGAACTCGGAAAGAACAGCAGCGATCACGCACGAGAGGATCGGCACGAGCGCCGGAGCGCCGAAAATCACGATCGCGGCGGCCGTGGCGGGCAGCAGAGCGATGATCACATCGAGCATGATGCGCTGCGTGCTTGCGCCGCAATGGGTGAACGGGGAAGAAGGAGTTTCAAACCGCTTATCCATTACTTTTTCCCTCCTTCCTTATGATCGGCCTTGTATTTTTTGAGGATCTTCTTTGCCGCGCGGTTGTTTTCCACGAGCGGGCGGTGCGCCGGGCAGACATAGCTGCAGCTGCCGCACTCAATGCAGAAGTTCACATGGTCGCGGTCAAGGAGCAGCGCACGCCGGTCGACGTTTTCCTCCTCAAGATCGTCCGAGAATGCGGTGGGGTTGAGATTCATCGGACAGTGCGACACGCAGCGGCCGCAGTGGATGCAGGGCGTCGGCTCGTGAATAACGCTGTCGGCTTCGGAGAAGACCAGCACGCTGCCGGTCGTCTTGAGCACCGGGTAGTCGAGCGAGGGAACGGCATGTCCCATCATCGGTCCGCCGTTCACAACACGCCCCGGCTCGCACTTGAGTCCGCCGGCAGCCTCTACCAGATAGTGATACGGCGTGCCGATCGGGACAAGCAGGTTCTTCGGCTCTTTGATGGCCGAGCCGTCGACTGTGACGACGCGGTCAACGAGCGGCATGCCGGTGTCCATGAACTTGGTGACCTTGGCAAGCGTGGAGACGTTGATGATGATAACGCCGAGCGTTGCAAAGCGCTGACCGGCGTAAACGACCTTGCCGAGCACGTTATAGAGGATCATCTGCTTCGCGCCCTGCGGGTAGGAGCTCGGGAGCTCAACAACGCTCACTGTGGGATCGTCCGCAAAGAGCTCCTTCATCGCGGCGATGGCGTGCGGCTTGTTGTTTTCAATGGCGAAAATGAAGTTTTCGGGCTTGACGTATTTCTTGAGGAGCTCGATGCCGCGGCGGATGTCCTCGCCGTGGTCGAGCATCATGCGGTTATCGCTCGTGACGTACGGCTCGCACTCGGCGCCGTTGATGAGCATGGTTTTGACCGTGTTGCGCTGCGCTGCGTCAAACTTCCAGTCAACGGGGAACGCTGCGCCGCCGAGACCGACGATGCCGCTCTCGTGCAGATCCTCCACGAACGCGGCGAGATCTTCCGCCGTGCGCGGGGCAAGCGTGGGATCGGCTTCCATTTTTCCGTCGTTTTCAATGCGGATGACCGGCAGGTCGTTGCCGAACAGCTCCGGCATCGGATCGAGCGATACGACGGTGCCGGAAACGGTCGCATGCACCTCACAGGTGATGCTGCCCTCGCCGCGGGCGAGCTTCTGACCGACGCGGACATAGTCACCGACGCTGACGACCGGCACGGCGGGAGCGCCCATGTGCATGTTCATGGGGAGAAGCACTTCTTTCGGCGGGGGAAGGGTTTCGGCCTTCATTCCGGCGGTGTTCTTGTGATGGGGAACGTGAACCGCCTGAAGGCGCTTACGGAATGCCATCAGAATCCAACCTTTCCATTCATTTCTTCTTTGCTGTATCAAGGGGAAATAATTCTTGTTTTACGATTCATTGGACGGGTCCTCAGAAACGAGGAGAGCTTCCATGCCGGGCGTCATATGCAGCTCGCCGTCCGGGAGCACCCAGAGCGCTTCCACATCGCAGATCGATTCGCAAAGTGCCTCGCCGTCGGCAAGGGGCATGCAGAATAGCGCGGTGGAGAGTGCGTCGGCAAGACCGCTGTTTTTCGTCACGACCGTGACGGAGGTGAAGAGCGCGGAGGGGTAGAGCGTATCCTTATCGATGATGTGGTGATAGCGCACGCCGTCCACGGTGAAATACCGCTCATAAATGCCGGAGGTGACGCAGGAGGTGTCAGCGAGCAGCAGCTTTGCGCAGTAGCTTGCGTCCGGGTCCTTCGGATCGCGCACGCCGGTCTTCCAGCCGGTGCCGTCCGGCCGCGTGCCGATGATGCGGATGTTGCCGCCAACGTTGAGAACATAGCTCTCGCAGCCGAGCGCTTCGCCCTTCTGCGCTGCCATTTCCGTGGCATAGCCTTTGCCGAGCGCGCCGACGTCGATGGAAGCAAGCGGGTCCGCGATGCGGACGGTGTTGTTCTCTTCGTCCAGCTCCAGCAGGGAAATGTCTGTATGCTTTGCGGCCTCGGCAAGCGCCTCATCCGAGGGAACATAGGCGTTCTTCGGATCGTCCGACGCCGTTTCGCGCGCGTCGTGCCAGAGCGTGAGGACACTGCCCATCATCACGTTCATCTCTCCGCCGGTGAGTTCATAGAGCTCTTTGGCATATAGAAGGAACTCCATCAGCCGCGCATCCACCGTTACAGCTTCTCCGCCGGCCATTTTGTTCACCGTACAGAGGTTGTTTATGCCGGAATACTCGTGGTAGATATCGAAAAGCCGATGATATTCCCCGAGCGTATCAGCAATTTCGGCAGAACAGTCCGAAAACCGTTCTGCCGAATCGCCTGCATAACTGTAAATATAGGTCACCGTGTCAAAGTAGGTGAAATAGCTTTTCCCCTGTGCCTTGACAGGTTCGGCGGAAGCTGAACAGCCGGAGAGAAGAACAAGAGCGATCAGAGCGCCGCAGAGAAGAGCGGCAATCGCGCGGGTATTCTTTTTCCGGTTCATTTGCTTCGCGGAGATTACCGGGCGTTGTTCACCGCCGTGGCAATGGCAGCCTGCATGCCGTCGATAGCCATCGTGCAGGAGGCGAGCAGCGTCTCATCGGTGGAGACCTGGTAGCCCTCGGCGTTGGTGGTGGTGTCGAGACCCATCACTTCGTCCGCGGTCTTGCCGACGGTGTAGTCAGCGAAAGCCTTGGCCTGCGCATCCCACTCGGCAATAGCGTTGCCGTACTTGACCATGTTGTAGTCGTCGCCGAGCTCGCGCTTGGTGGCGGTGTAGTCCTTGTTGAGGATCTCGCCTTCGGCGCTCACAGTGATCTTGGGCTGGATGGCGTCAGTCAGAGCGGCGAGGATCTTGCCGTCAGCATCGACAGCGGCGGCACCGAACTCGGTGTACATCTTGACCATGGCGTTGCCGTCTTCGGAATCAGCAGCGGACACGGACTCGGTGGAGTTGGAGATGGCGGACACGCCCAGCGTGAAGGAGCCGGGGACGGCGGTGAAGGTGGAGCCCTTCTCGTCGTTGCAGGCCTTCACAATGGCCTCCTGGAAGGCCTCAAGGCTGATGGAGCAGGAAGCAAACAGCTCTTCGTCAACGGCGACGTTGTAGCCCTCTTCATTGACCTTGGTCTCAATGTTCTTGATGTCCTCGGCGGTCTTGCCGACGACCCAGTTCTCAAGGTTCTCGACCTGCTCGAACCACTCGAGAGTGGCGTTGGAGTACTTGACCATGTTGTAGTCAAACTTCAGATCGCGCTTGGTGGTGTAGGTAGCGGCGGTATCGACCTGGCCGCCGGTGACGTCCATCTTGTTCTGCGCGCAGTCGATGCGGCAGAGGACGATCTTGCCTTCGCTGTCGGTGACGACCGTGGCGACGGTGGCGTCAACCTGAGCGAGGTTGGTGTCGGAGGTGTCCAGGCTGACGCTCACGCCCATGCCAAGCTTGTATTCGGCGGTGGCGGGAGCCTTTTCGCCGCACGCGGTCAGCGTGAGCAGCATGCACGCAAGAAGGAGAACGGAGATTACTTTTTTCATTGTGTTCGACCTCTTATTCTTAAATTTTTTTGCTTACAATTTCGAACGGAAAAGCGAATTATGTTGATTAATGCTACACTGCGTCGTGCTATCCCGCTTTTGATGACAATATAGCACAGTAAGAGCTTATAGTCAATAAAAAAACGCACAAGATAGAGCGACTGATTTACGTTTTTGCGTGATAAACTGCACAGTTGGCATCCATTTGCTCCGAATTGTAACAATTTTGTGAATTTTCTGCTTGCACCCCGTTTTAAAAATATGGTATAATCTCTTTAGAATATTAAAGAAAAGCGGATCCCGGCGGTTTTGTGCACGGGATCGCCGGCGTATGCATTTGGGAGGTGCAAAATGTTTTCCATCGGTGAGAAGGTTATGTATGGCGGAACGGGCGTTTGCGTGGTGGAGGAGATCACATCCGTGAAATTCTCTTCAACACAGCCGGGAAAACCGTATTATCTTCTGCGGCCGATGTATCAGTCCGGCACCATCCAGACCCCGGCGGACAGCGGCAAGGTGCCGATCCGTCCGGTGATGAACCGCAGCGAGGCCGAGGCCGTTATTGACGCCATGCCGAGCGTCCCGGCGGAGATTTGCACGGAGAAGAATCTCAGCGCTCTGCGCACCTACTATCAAAAGCAGATTACCTCATTCGACTGCATGGATCTCATTCGTCTGGCAAAATCCATTCGTGCGAAAAAGACCGAAGCCGAAAAGCGGCAGAAGCGCATCGGCAGCACGGATGAAAAATATCTCCGCCGTGCGGAGGATCTCCTGTTCGGTGAGCTTGCCGTCGCGCTGGAAATACCGCGGGACGACGTCCCGGCGTTCATTGAAAACCGGCTCGGCTCACTGGCCGCTGCGCTGGAGTAAGCTGTTACATATTAAGTTAAATGATGCATCCGCCTCTGAAGAACCTTTTCTTCGGAGGCGTTTGTTTTTCTTGACGGAATCGCCGGGGGAATCTATAATCAACATGTTATAATAACTTTTGGCGGGGAGACCCGCCGGGGGAGGTACTTGCATCTTGACGCAGGACGAAAAGAAACAGCTGAAGATCGCCGCCTGCAAAGTGCGCCTCGGTATCATCGAGGGCGTTTACGCGGCAAAATCCGGGCATCCGGGCGGAAGCCTTTCCGCCGCCGATGTGCTC
>CAVEPP010000146.1:0-5221 GCA_963617605.1 Alloprevotella sp.
AAAAAGCACCGAAAAGACTGGCTGTCCGACGTGTGTGCCCTTGTTAATCGACGCTTCCCCCGCTGAACGAAAAGCCGGCTGTGCGCGTCTTAAAGATAAACGCCGGCCGGCTTTTTTAAGGATGACTGTATGAAACTATTCCGATCCAAACTCTGGATACTGCTTCTTGTTCTCGCGCTCACGGCTTCGATCGGCGCGTGCGGCTATCGTCCCGAACCGGAAAAAACGGAGAGCGGGCAGACGGTGTTCCGTCTCGGCTTTTCCGAAACGCCGCCCTCGCTCGATCCGTACACCGCCGAAACGGACGCCGCGGCTGCGGCGGTCTCACTTTTGTACGACACGCTTTTTTATGCCGATATCGAGACCGGGCGGTACATCAACAGCGTCTGTCAGGAATACACGGTGCAGCCTGCCGCCGCGGACGGGGCCGAGCTCTGGACGCTGACGCTGCGGAGCGACGTGCAGTTCCACGACGGAACGCTGCTCACGGCGCGGGACGTAGAGTTCTCTCTCCAGTCGATGAAGGACTTTTCTCTTCTGTACGGGTATCCGGGCTGCGAGCTGATCGACACGACCGGCATTTCCGTTGCGGACGATACGCACCTCTCGTTCCTCGCCTGGGGTGATGTGGCGGCGGTGGAGGAATGTCTCTCCCGTGTGCCGCTTGTGCCGAAGAGCGTGTGGAACGCGCTGCCCGGTATGGAGTATACGACCTCCGGCATCCCGAAGGACGCATCGCGGGCAAAGGAGAGCCTTTCCGCGCTTGTTCCGACGGCGGAAACGATGACCGGCTCGGGGCTGTATATCTGGGACAAATACGAAAGCGGCGTGCTGACGCTGCGCCGCAATGAGGACTACTGGAACGGCAGCGCCCGCGCCGAGATCGTGGAGCTGCACTTCGGCTGTGCCGATCTTGCCGCGGCGCTGGAGGATAACGGGATCGACGCGGCGTGGAATCTCTCCAAAGCAGCCGCGGCGGAGCTGTCCGAGGGGCGCAGCACGGCTTACGGCACATCCGGCGAGCTGCTGTTCGTGGAGTTCAACCAACGCACGGACAAAGCCTCCAAGGGAAGCGCGCTGCTTTTGGATAAGACCGTCCGCGAGGCGATCACGCTCTGCGCCGACCGGGAGACACTCGCGCTCACCGGTTTCGGCGGCGCGATACCGGCTTACGGCTTTTCCATCCCCTATGGAACGGACGGCTCTGCTGCCGCGGCATGCAGCGCGGAGAGCGCCGCAGCGCTTCTCGAGGGCGCCGGATATGCGGACGCGGACGGCGACGGCGTGCGCGAATCGCCGGAAGGGGAGAGCCTTTCCTTCCGCATCCTGTGCAGCGATTCCTCTGCCGCGTGGGTGCGCGCGGCCAATCTCCTGAGGGATATGTGCGCGAACGCAGGCATAGCGCTGGAGATCACCGTCCTCTCGCCGGACAAAGCGCTCGCCGCGGCGGAAGCGGGGGACTTTGACCTCTTCCTGACCGCTTCGCAGAGCTATTACGATGCCTATCTCTCCCTCGCGCCGTTTTACTGGAACGGTGGGAACGGCGCGTTCTGGAACGGAACGTCATCGCCGGGATGGAACATTTCCGGCTATGCAAACAGCGAGTTTGACGCGCTGTATGAGGAGCTGACGTTTGCCTCTTCCGCCGGGCGTGATGCGCTCGAGCGGGAGATGGAGGATATGGTGCTTGCCGGCTGCGCGGCGCTCCCGATCGCGTTTGCGGCAAAGAATCAGGCGTGCAGCGGCGCGTGGCTCGGCCTCCGCGCCGACCACGGCGAGGGTCTTTTCTTCACCCCCGCCATCCTCCGCCAGCAACTGCAGGGCATGACAACCGGATAAAAAGGATCATAAAAGAGGAAAAGCCGGAAGCGCTGCATAAGCGCCTCCGGCTTAATCGTCCTCCAGCAGTTTGGATGCGGGGATGTTCAGACATTCTGCGATTTTGAAAAGGGTTTCCAAAGAAATGCCGCGTACCGTTCCTGTTCCTTCGACCTGTGCGAGAAAATTTACGCTTTTCCCGATCTTTTCTGCAAAAGTCTCCTGCGTATATCCGGCTTTTTTCCGATAATAAGCGATCTTTAAACCCAACGTCGTGTACTTCTCGGGATATTCGGTATTCATAGCGTCACCCCGCAACTATGCTACCAACGTTTTCGGTAAATTATAATCGCTTTAAAGAAAATAATTATTTACTTAAAGTAAATACAATGTTATAATTGTTCCGGAGACCCGAGTATAACGAAGAAGACGGAGGACCACGGAAATGTACGATTGGGAGCGGCGCTCGAAAACAGAAAAAAGAAGTGCCGGGAGAAGCGGATTCGGGATTGCCGCGGTGATAGTGATCGTTGCAGCGGGAGCGCTCGGTATTTTTTCCCGAATGTCCGGCGGCGTATCGCCGCTTCAGATGCTGAGAGAGAAGCTGCCTTTTGATATCGCTGTAGCGCAGAACGTTTCGCAAAACAGCTCCGAGTACATTCAGGCGGAGGACACGGTATCGACGCAGCTGGGATATGTTATGTCTTTGGCGCATGACGAACTGAGTGAGACAGGGGAGAACTGCTACGATTCCTGCGCGGAAGAGATCCGGAAACTTCTTGACTGCATTTCCGCCATGAACGATATTCATATCGCATCCAGCTCGCCGCTGACGGAGTATGAGGAGTATTGCAGCACCTATTATTCCTATGTTGCCGGCTTTTTTGTGGAAATACAGAGAAACGGAACATTCACATGGGATGAATACAGGACATTATTCGACTGGTCAAATGAGACAGCAAGTCCGTATGAAAAGCTGAAAGAGGTCTTTGACGCGAACGGCGTGACCTACACGATCAAGTATCACAGCAATGGCACGGAATATATGGAATATGAGATAAGCGATCTTGGAGTCCATTGAACAAAGCCGATCATCAAGGACAAAAAGGTATAACAGTGAAATCAAAAGCAGCAGGCACATCCGCCTGCTGCTTTTACGTTTCTATAAGGGATTTCAGGGCTTGACAACAACGTCGGCCTTTTCGAGCGTTTCCACGATGGAGTACATGTTCGTGATGCCGCCGACAAGGAGCTTTTCCTTGAGATGGTAGTAGTCAAGGCACGTGCCGCAGGTGAGGATCTCCACGCCCTGCGCTTCGAGCGTTTTGAGATCTTCGATGGACGGGCCCTCCGTGCTGGTGACAAAAGCGCCGCTGTTGTAGAAGAGAATCGTTTTCGGCAGCGCATCCTGCTGCGTCAGAGCGAAGATGAAGGCCTTGAGCAGCGTCTTGCCGAGAGCTTCCTCGCCCTCGCCCATATGGTTTTTGGAAATGGCGACGACGATGTTTTTCTCCCCCTGCTTGAGAGGCGCGCATACGACGGCTTCGTCGGCCACGTCCTTTTTGGCGCCGGTGGCGTCGATCGTGACGGCAAACTGCGCCTCGCCCTGCTTTTCGGCGCGGACGGCAAGGCCGTACTGTCCGGCAAGACGGATGAGATTCTGCACGGCGGCGTCGTTATCCACGAGCACCTGCACGGTCTCCGGCGCGGTGAGCGCGTCGATCGCTTTTTTTGCCTTTACGACCGGCATCGGGCAGGCTTCGCCGAGAGCATTCACGGTAATCATATAAAAGACCTCCTAATCCGTATTTTTCTACGAAGAGAATACCACATTTTTCGCAGCAGGTATATTAAAAAAATAGATAAAATCGGCAGAACAATAGATTCTGCCGATTTTTGCGCATTATTTCCCGAAAACGGAGAGATAATCCTCCGCCGGGGCGAGACGGCCGACGGCGGAAAAGCCCATCATTTCCGGCACGAGCTTTTCGCGCGCGAGAGCGAGCACGCTCTCGGCAGTCACGGCGTCATAGCGCTCGATGATCTCGTCGGCGGTAAGGCATTTGCCGAGCAGCAGAAGCCCCGATCCGAGCCGGTTCATGCGGCTGGAGCTCGATTCGAGCGAGAGGATGATGCTGGACTTGATGAGCTCGCGCGCGGTGCGCAGCTCCTTGTCCGTAATGCCGTCCTGCCGGAATTTCTCGATCTCCTCACGGATGAGCGCAAGCGCCTTTTCCTCGGAATCGCGCCCCACGGCGGTGGAGATGGCGAGCATGCCGGTCTCCTTATAGGCGGCGGTGAAGCTGCCGATGCTGTAGCAAAGACCGTGCTTTTCGCGGACGGTCTGGAAAAGGCGAGAGGACATGCCGCCGCCGAGCGCCATGGAGAGCACTTGCCACGAAAAGCGATTCTCGTCGCCGTCCGGCAGACCGGGGAAGGAGAGACAAAAATGGTTCTGCTCGGTCGCCTTGCGCTTTACGACCATGGCGGGCGTATAAACGCTTTTGCGGCAGGCCGCGGGATGCGACGGCGCAAGCGCGGAAAACCGGCCGCACAGCCGCGCGAGGTTATCCTCCGTAAAGCTTCCGCACACGGAAACAACGATCCGCTCGGGACTGTATTCGCGCTCCTTGAACGCGCGCAGCGAAGCGCCGGTCATGCCGTTGAGCGAAGCGGGACGGCCCAGCACCGGCTTTCCGAGCGCGCCGGGGAATGTTTTGCCCATGAGCTGCTCCACGACGATATCCTCTGGCGTGTCGCGGTACATGTCGATCTCTTCGAGCACGACGCCGCGCTCGTTGACAACGTCCGATTCCGAGAAGAGGGAATCGAAGAACATTTCGCAGAGAATATCGGACGCCTCGTCCAGATGGCTGTCCAGCACGCGGGCATAGAAGCAGGTGGAATCGCGGGAGGTAAAGGCGTTGACCTGCCCACCGATCGCGTCCATGCGCCCGGCAAGTTCCGCGGCGGTGCTTTGGGTCGTGCCCTTGAAGAGCATGTGCTCAATGAAGTGCGCGCTGCCCTCTTCGCCGCGCTTTTCATAGCGCGAGCCGACGCCGACCCAGATGCCGACGGCGGCGGAGCGGACGCCGGACATTTTCTCGTGGGCGATGCGCACGCCGTTCGGTAACGTAATGATTTCGTACATGGGATCCTCCGGATAAAAACGGCGGGAGCAAAGCCCCCGCCGCACATATTGTCGAATAAGTCTTGCGGAGTATGCGCTGCCGGTCGGCTTACGCCTCTCCTCTTTCTTTGAGTGCATCCTTGCGGCTGAGATCGATGCCCTTGGGACCGACGTTCATGACCTTGACCCAGGTCATGTCGCCGATGTTGAGCACGTCCTCGACCTTCTCGGTGCGCTTGAACTCAAGATCCTTGATCTTCACAAGGCCGTCCT
>CAVEPP010000147.1:0-5177 GCA_963617605.1 Alloprevotella sp.
CATTCCTTAGTACAAGTATTTTACCATACTTGTCTAACTAATGGGGTGCAGTTCATTCATCCGAATGGCTGCCCCGATTTTTTTATAGCTGATATGGCCCGTGGCCCTCCTGCCAGCCGACAAAGTCGCTGACGATCTCCCGCATGGCGGTGAAATCCGCGGCGCGCGCCGCTCTCTGGCGGAGCTTTTCTCGCTCCTGCTCGGTGAGCGCGCCGAACTTTTCCAGCGCGATGCCGTTTTCTGCGAGGGCACGGTCAAAGTCCGTTTTTATGGATCGGTTTTCGTTCATGTGCATTCCCTCCTCGCGGAGAGTATGCCCCGGTGAAAGCAGTTTATGCGTTCTCGCCGCTCATGTAATCGTAATAATCCGATTCGCTCGCAAAGAGCATGTATTTTCCGCTCACCAGTCCGTAGTATCCGCCGTGGGTGTAATAGCCGCGCATATTGTTGTCCCCCTTACCTTGTTTACAGGTTAAGGATACAACATTGGGTGTGCCATAAAACGGACTTCCGCAGAATTTTACAATCTCTCAGTCTCGCCTACGGCAAGCCAGCTCCCTTTGCGCAAGGGAGTCTTTTTTTTAAAGTGAAACTCTGCGGCTTCGTCCGCCATGCGCAGAACGCGGCGGCGGGCTTCCTCCATGGTTTCCGGTTTGGGTTCCTCCATCGCTTCGATCTCGGGTTCCTCCATCGCTTCGATCTCGGCTTCCTCTATCTCACGTTCACGCCGCTTCTCGCCGCGCACCGCGGCGGTCACGGTGCCGCCGAGAATGGCGGCACCCCCCGCGAGCTTCACAAACGCCGCGGCGGTCGAGTATCCCGCCCAGACGAGCGGCAGCACCTCATCGAGCGCGATGAGCGCCGCCGCACCGCCGAGCAGCCACCAGAGGCTTTTCTTTTTCACGATGTCCCGCAGCTTCTTCTCCGGGAAGAACGCTTTGGCAAAGGCGGCGAGCCCCACGGCCAGGGCGAGCACCGTAAGCCCCCAACCGAGCACCGCGGCAGCCGCTGTGGGCAGCGCCGCGGCAAGCAGAGCGCTCGCGCCCGACGCCGTGAGCCACGCCGCGCCGCCGATCCCGGCGGCAACGAGCACGCGCGCGCCGAACGGGAGACGGGCAAACCACGATGCCGCGCGCTGCGCCTTTTTCTTTTCCTCTTCGCTGACGGCCGCGGCTTCAGCCTCCGTTTCGGGCGCATCGCCGCCCGCGCCGCGAAGCGGCACAGTCTCGACGATGGGCGTCGGGAAATCCTCCGCGCCGTCATCGAAAACGCCGTCGTCCGGCAATATCCCGCCGACCATCACGCTCGCGCTCGCTACGGTAGCGACCGCGGCGGCCGCCGCCTGCCGTTTGAGCTTTTCGCGTTTGTTCCGATCCATTTCAGACCATCTTTTCGGGGCGGTACGCGGCGTCAAACGCTTCGGCCGTCATGTACCCGAGCCGGAGGCAGCTCTCGCGCAGCGTGAGACCTTCGCGGTGGGCGAGCTTGGCAACCTCGGCGGCGCGTTCATAGCCGATGTGCGGCGTGAGCGCCGTGACGAGCATGAGCGAGCGCTCCATATTCTCCGCCATCTTTTCGCGGTTCGCACGGATGCCGGAAACACACCGCTCGTCAAAAGACGCGATGGACGCCGCGAGAAGGCGCGCGGACTGCAAAAAGTTATAAATGCACACCGGCAGGAACACATTCAGCTCAAAGTTTCCCTGTGACGCGGCAAGGCCCACGGCGGTATCGTTGCCCATGACCTGCACCGCCGTCATCGTCACCTGCTCGCACTGCGTGGGGTTGACCTTGCCCGGCATGATGGACGAGCCGGGCTCATTTTCGGGGATGAAGATCTCGCCCAGCCCGCAGCGCGGCCCGGAAGCGAGCCAGCGCACGTCGTTGGCGATCTTCATCACGTCGCACGCGAGCGCCTTGAGCGCGCCGTGGGCAAACACGAGCTCCGAGCGCGACGTAAGCGCGTGGAACTTGTTCTCCGCCGTCACGAATTTATGGCCGCTCAGCGCGCTGATGCGCTCGGCGGACAGGCTGTCAAAGCCTGCCGGGGCGTTCAGCCCCGTGCCGACGGCAGTGCCGCCGAGGGCGAGCGCGCGCAGCGGCTCCACAGCGGCGCGCAGCAGCTCAATGTCCGTTTCGACGCTCGCGCGCCAGCCGGATATCTCCTGCGAGAAGCGAAGCGGCACGGCATCCTGCAGATGCGTCCGTCCGACCTTCAGCACATCCTCGTTCTCCGTTTCCAGCCGCCGGAGCGTCTGCGCGAAGCTCCCGCACACCGGGAGAAGGTTTTCTTCCAAGGCAATGACGGCGGCGATGTGCATCGCCGTGGGGAATGTGTCGTTCGAGGACTGCGACATGTTCACATCGTCGTTCGGGTGCAGCAGCCTTTTCCCGGCGATGGCGTTGCCGCGGTTGGCTACGACCTCGTTGACGTTCATGTTCGACTGCGTACCGCTGCCGGTCTGGAACACGACGAGTGGGAAATTGCCGTTGAGCTCTCCGGCGAGGATCTCGTCGCACGCGCGCGAAATGGCGGCGCACTTCTCTTCGGTCATGCGCTGCGGCACGAGCGCGCGGTTGGCCTCCGCCGCCGCTTTTTTCAGTATGGCAAAAGCGCGGAGGATCTCCTCCGGCATTGTTTCATGGCCCGCTCCGGCGGGGAAGTTCCGGCGGCTGCGCTCGGTCTGCGCCCCCCAGTATTTGTCGGCGGGAACGGCGATCTCGCCCATGGAATCGTGTTCGATACGCATTTTCTCTTCCGGCATAGTACAATTCTCTCTTTCGCAGAAATGTTGATGGGCGGGGCTGTATCCGCCCCGCCCATAATGCTTTTCTTTTATTTGGGCTGGCGGCCGTTGCAGAGGTAGAACACCGTCAGCAGGCCGGGGCCGCAGTGCGCGCCGATGACGACGCCGAGCGCCGTGATCGTGATCTCGCCGACCTGGGGATATGCCTTGCGGATCTCGTCGCGCACCCATTCGGCGTCGGCGACGCAGTCCGCCTGCAGGATGTGGATCTCCGTGCCGGTCGGGTCGCACTCGCTGAGATCGTGCAGGATGCCGTCGCGGATGGCGCGCAGCGCCGCCTTGCGGCCGCGCACCTTCTGCGCCACATCGAGCGTTCCGGCGTCCGGCACATACAGCACCGGCTTAATGTCGAGGATCGAGCCAACAAGCGCGGCGCTGTTCGAGACGCGCCCGCCCTCTTTGAGATAATTGAGATCGTCCACGGTGAAGCGGTGGGCGATGCGGAGCTTGTTCTCCTCGCCCCAAGCGACGACCTTGTCAAAGCTCTCCCCGGCTTCCTTGCGGCGGACCATGTTCATCACGAGCAGGCCCAGACCGCCGGAGATGCAGAGCGTGTCCATCACATAAAGCTTCCGCTCGGGATATTCCCCGCGCAGCTTGTCCGCGGCCTTGTTCGCGTTGACGAACGACACGGACATCTTCTGCGACATATCGAGGAAGATCACGTCCTTCCCCTCGTCGAGGAACGGCTTGAGGAAGTCGTAATACACGAACTCGTTGATCATGGACGTGCGCAGCTTGTCGCCCCGGCGCATGCCGGCGTAGACGGCGGCGCGGGTCTCCTCGCGGCAGTCGTCCTCGCGGGGCTCATCGTTCACGGTATAGGAATACGCAATGAACGGGACGCTGTGCTCCTCCAGCCACGTACGCGGCAGGTCAGAGGTGGAGGAGGTGGCAATGATGTAGTCAGACATGGTTTAGTTCCTCTCTGTAGTATTGTCGTCTATTCTCCGAAAAGCGCGTTGAGCACCTTGCCGACGCGCTGGAAAAAGCCGCGGACGTTGTCCCAGACCGTTCCGGCGGTGGACAGGGCATTTTCGCCGGTCTCGCGGATCTTCTCCACCGTTTCAGGCAAGTCCTGCACGCGCTCGGCAAAGTTTGATCCGCCGAGGCTCTGGATCTTGCGGAAGAGATCGGCAAGCTGCTGCGTCTGCGCGTCGTTGAGCGTTATGCCGTGCTCCGCGGCGATCGAGCGGATGCGCTCGCGCAGCTCTTCGTCCGAGAGCGCCGCGAGCTCATCGAAAAAGCCGTCCATGGTGCCGAGCAGCTCTTCGAGCTTCGAGGTATCGATCTCGTCGGATAGCGCCTCGGCCTCGCGCAGCGCCGCGGCGGCGGTCTCCTTCGCCTCGGGATCGAGCGGCAGACACGTGAGCGTTTCATACGCTTTGAATACCGCGGGCAGAATGGCGAGCGCGCCGGTCTCCTCCGGCGCGGCGGCGACGATTTCCGCGTCCGTCACTCCGGCAGCAGTGAGTGCCGCCATAATCGCGGTCTCCGCGCCGGTGATGTTGGAAAGCGAGAGCGAAAGCCCCTCTCCGCCGGAGCGGATACGGATGAACACGCCGACGGATGCCGCTTTGTCCGGTACGTCGGAGAAGTATGTCTCCGCGTCCGCGCTGGAGAGCGTCAGTTCCATCGCCGTCCCGCGCTCGGCGCCGAGCGCGGTGAATATGCCGTCGGTCTCGCCGAGCGTAAGCTCTTCGCCGAGCACGACGCAGCTGTCCCCCGGCACGGCAAATGCCGCCGTGGAGAGCAGCAGTAAAGCAAGGATACAGGAAATGAGCTTTTTCAAAAAACGGTTGACCTCCTGAAAATAAACAGCCCACGAGAGCGCAATGCGTCCGCGGGCTGTTTTATGCGTCTTAACCGAACACCTTGACGCTCGTGATGACCGGCTGGTTCACTTCGGCGATGAAGCCGTCCGCGCCGGTGACCTGCACGCTCGCGGCGATCTGGTCCACAATGTCCATACCGCTCACAACGTAGCCGAACACGGCGAAATCGCCGTCAAGATACGTCGCGTCGTTCTGCAGGATGAAAAACTGGCAGGTGCCGCTGTTCTTATCCGTGCCGCGCGCCATGCCGATGGCGCTGCGCGTCATGGAAAGCGGGTTGTTGAAGCCGTTGGAGGTGAATTCGCCCTCCACGGTCGTGCTCGCCTTGCCGGTGCCGTTCTTGTTCGGGCAGCCGCCGTAAATGGCAAAGCCGTTGATGACGCGGTAAATGGTCAGGTTGTTGTAAAAGCCCTTCTTGGCGAGATTGAGGAACTGGGACGCCGTTTTGGGGGCGCTGTCCGCGTCCACTTCGAGCCGGATGGTACCGTAATTGTTCACGGTGATCTCCACCTCGTGCTTGCCAGTCCAGGTCTTG
>CAVEPP010000148.1:0-5161 GCA_963617605.1 Alloprevotella sp.
GGCCACTCCATGGAGATCTCCAAACGCCTCACGACCGGGCGGCTCATCGCCATCGATCAGGACGAGACCGCCATCGAACGGTCGAAGGAACGCCTTGCGCCGTGGGCGGAGCACATCACGTTCGTCCACGGGAATTTCCGCTCGCTCGGAAAGATCCTCGACGATCTCGGCGTTGAGCGTGTAAACGGCATGCTCTTCGATCTCGGCGTGTCCTCACCGCAGCTTGATGAGGCCGAGCGCGGCTTCTCCTATATGGCGGACGCGCCGCTCGATATGCGCATGGATCAGAGCGCACCGGTGACGGCGTGGACGGTCGTGAACACGTGGCCGGAGCGCGAGCTTGTGCGCATCCTGCGCGATTACGGCGAAGAGCGCTATGCCAACCGCATTGCGGGAAACATTGTCCGCGCGCGGGAAAAGAAACCCATTGAAACGACCCTCGAACTCGTCGATATCATCAAAAGCGCCATGCCCGGCGCGGCGCTGCGCGAAAAGCAGCACCCCGCCAAGCGCAGCTTTCAGGCGATCCGCATTGCCGTGAACGACGAGCTGGAGGCGGAGCGGGAAATGCTCCTTGCCGCCATGGACCGGCTTGCCCCGGGCGGGAGACTGTGCGTGATCAGCTTCCACTCGCTGGAGGACCGGATCGTCAAGACCGCCATCCGCGAGCGCGAGGACGGCTGTACCTGCCCGCGTGATTTTCCGGTGTGCGTGTGCGGCTTTGTGCAGACGATGAAAACCGTCACGAAGCCCATCACAGCCTCGGAAGAGGAACTGAACGATAACCCCCGCGCGCGCAGCGCGCGGCTGCGCGTGGCCGAAAGGCTCTAAGAGGGAAAACCAGTGAAAGCGAAAACGACCGAACAGAAAACCGCAGTATTTACCCCCTGCGCAGAGAACGCGGAAGCAACGCGAGCTTTCCCCGTCTCGGACGAGGATACCAAAGAGCTGCCCCTGATCGCCGAGCGGTTTGCCGGACGGTACTGGGACGGGCATATGGAAGATGAGCCGGACGCGGCGAGCGAGAAACCGGCGCGCAAAAAGACCTGGCGCAGCGCGCTTGCCTTCGGCGCTGCCGCAGTCGCGGCCATGCTGCTGCTTGTCGGCTCGCTGACCGGACAGGCGGAGCTCACGGCGATGAACGATGAGCTCGTCACTGTGTCGGCGCGTATTTCGGAGCTCAAAGCGGAGGAGCGGACGCTCCTTGTGGAAACCGAAAAGGCCGAAAGCCTTGCCGCCGTGGAGAGCTATGCCGTTGGTACGCTCGGCATGGAGCTGCCCCGGCTCGACCAGCGCAATACCGGCGCGGCCGAACTTTCCGACCGGGCCACGGTGCTTCACGCGCGCCGCGGACAGGGCCTGCGGTATTTCTGGGAGAACCTTCTCGACACGGTTGTGGCATGTTTTTAATACTGGCGCGGTATAATGCATCAGAATGATGCATTTGCCGATCCGGAGGAAAACGCCATGCCGCCCAACAGCCGACCCAACCGAACCATGCTCCGCCGCGCGCTGTTCCTTCTTGCCGCGTGCGGCATTGCGGCGTTTGCCGTACTGATGTTCCAGCTTTTCCGGCTGCAAATATTGCGCCACGACGAGCTGGAGACCGCCGCCCTGCAGCAGCAGCTCCGCCGCACAACGATCCCCGCCTCGCGCGGTACGATCTACGACCACGAGGGGCGCGTGCTTGCGATGAGCGCAACGACATACACGGTGTATGTAAGCCCCGCGGAGATCTCCATGAACGGCGAGGACGCCGAGCGCATCGCCGACGGCCTTTCCGAGATCCTCGGCGTGGACCGCGAGAAGATCCTCACGATGACCGCCGACCGGCGCAGCTGGTATAAAACTGTCAAGCGCCAGATCGAAGAGACGGAAGCGGACGCAGTGCGTGCCTTTAAGAATGAGTACGACCTGCAGGGCGTGAAGCTCGAACCGGATACCAAGCGCTATTACCCCTATGCCTCGCTCGCCTCGCACGTCATCGGCTTCGTCGGCACGGACAATACCGGCCTTTCGGGACTGGAATTTACGCAGAATGACGTTTTGACCGGCACCGCCGGAAGCATCCTCCGGCTCAAGAACAGCGCCGGGACGGACATGATCCTCACGAGCTATGAGGACTACGTCGATGCGCAGGACGGGCTCGATCTCCACTTGACAATCGATACCACCGTCCAGTACTATCTGGAGAAGCAGCTTTCCCAGGCGGTGCAGGACTATGATATACAAAACGGCGCCGCCGGTATCATCATGGATCCCAATACGGGCGCGATCCTGGCGATGGCGTCGCTCGGAAACTTTGATCTCAACAACTACCAGCGCGTCTCTGCCGACATCCAGTCGGAGATCGATTCGACCGCCGACCCGGATGCCGCAGCGCAGCTGCTGAAGGATGCGCAGCTCGCCCAGTGGCGGAATAAGGCCATTTCCGATACCTACGAGCCGGGCTCCACATTCAAGATCCTGACGCTCGCCATGGCGCTCGAGGAAGGCGTCGCCACGCCGTCCGACAGCTTTTACTGCGGCGGCAGCATGACGGTGCAGGGGCGCGGCAAGCCGCTCAAGTGCTGGAAGACCGTCGGCCACGGCTCCCAGACGCTCACACAGGCGGCGCAGCACTCGTGCAACGTCGCGTTTGCCACGCTGGGGCTGCGCATCGGCGAGGAAACGTTCTACCGCTACTGCGAGAGCTTCGGCTTTTTCCGCGCGAGCGAAAACCCGGACGCGGCTCTCACGGGGAAAACCGGCATCTCGCTTCCCGGCGAGAGCGGCAGCATCTGGTGGCCGCACAGCGTTTTCTGCAACAGCGAAAATTTCTCCCAGCTCGCCGCGGCGTCGTTTGGCCAGACGTTCAACATAACGCCTCTTCAGCTCATCACCGCCGTGAGTGCCTGCTGCAACGGCGGGTATCTTATGAAGCCGTACATCGTCGATTCCGTCACGGACGGCACCGGCGCTCTCGTATCGAAAACCGAGCCGGAGGTGCTTCGGCAGGTCATCTCCGAGAAGACGAGCGCGCAGGTGAACGCCGTTTTGGAGCAGGTCGTGTGCGACACAAAGCAGGGGACCGGCAAAAATGCCTACTTTGCCGGGTATCACATCGCGGGCAAGACCGGCACCTCCGAAAAGGTGGCGCAGGACGCCGCCGGGGGAAAAAAGGAATACATCGTCTCCTTCATCGGCTATGCGCCCGCAGACGACCCGCAGGTCGTGTGCCTCGTTTTGATGGATACGCCCTCGAACGAGAGCGGCATCTATATCTCCGGCGGCCAGATGGCCGCGCCCGTCGTCGGGCGCATCCTCGGCGAAGTGCTGCCGTATCTCGGTGTGCAGCCGCAATACAGCGAAGCGGAGGAAAAATACATCGACCGCGCCGTGCCGCCGCTCACCGGCAAAACGCCGGAGGAAGCGGTAAAGCTGCTCCGTGAGGCCGGGCTTTCCGCCCGGATCGAGGGGACCGGCGATATCGTCACCGGCCAGCTGCCGGGCAAGGGAACGGTCGTTGCGAGCGGCACAACGGTGCTCGTCTATACCGGCGAAACGCCGGAGACAGAAGAGGAAACCGTACCGGAGCTTACGGGGCTTACCTATTCCGAGGCGCGGGAAGCGCTTTTTTCACGGGGACTGTTTCTCCGTTCGGAC
The DNA here is from genome assembly GCA_963617605.1 of Alloprevotella sp. GTDB lineage: Bacteria > Bacillota > Clostridia > Oscillospirales > Oscillospiraceae > Apopatocola. Next base: position 3,646 of record CAVEPP010000148.1, read on the forward strand.
AGCACGATCCTTGCCGACAGCGATACGGTGCGCGTTGTGTTCCAGAGCGTCGGCGCGGGGGAGTGCGTCCCCACGGGCAGCGTAATTGAAGTCAGCATCGTCAACGACGATAACGATACATACGGCCGGTATTGAAAAGCCGGCCGGGACATTATGAGGAAGTATCATGAAACTTTCGGAAATTCTCAAGGAAATCAACGTTCTCTCTGTGACCGCCTCCGGCGATACGGAGATCACGGGCGTTTGCTACGATTCCCGCCGCGTGAAGAGCGGCGATCTGTTCGTCGCGGTGCGCGGGTACGAGTCGGACGGACATAAATATATCCCCATGGCGGTGGAAAAGGGCTGCGCCGCTGTGCTGTGCGAGGAAGTGCCGGAAACGGATGTGCCGTATGTCCAGACGGACGACAGCCGTCTCGGTCTTGCGCTCGCCGCACGGAACTTCTACGGCGATCCCAGCCGTGAAATGAAGGTCATCGGCATCACCGGCACGAACGGCAAAACGACGACCACCATTCTCGTAAAGCAGATTCTGGAAAAGACCCTCGGAGCAAAGGTCGGTCTCATCGGCAGCATATCGAACATGATCGGCGATGAAGAATTCCACGCCGAGCACACCACGCCGGAATCCTGCGATCTGCAGGCGCTCTTCCGTCAGATGGCGGACGCCGGGTGCACCCACTGTGTGATGGAGGTATCCTCTCACTCGCTGGTGCTGCGCCGCGTGGCGGGCGTGCATTTTGCCGTCGGCCTCTTCACGAATCTGACGCAGGATCATCTGGATTTTCACAACACAATGGAGGAATATGCGAAGGCCAAGGCAATGCTCTTCCCCATGTGTGAAAAGACGGCGGCGAACGCGGACGATCCGTGGACCGAAACGGTCATGCAGGACGCGCCGCAGCCGGTGTACACCTTCTCTGCAAAAAGCGACAGCGCCTCGCTGACGGCGCGCGACATCCGTCTCGCGCCGAGCGGCGTGCGCTTCTGCGCGCTGGAAGAAGGCGAGCTCGTCCGTGTAAAGACGAACCTGCCGGGACAGTTTTCCGTGTATAATGCGCTCGCGGCAATCTCGTGCGCGCGGCTGCTCGGCGTATCCCTTGCGGATGCCGCCGCGGCGCTCGAAACGGCCCACGGCGCAAAAGGCCGCGTGGAGCCGGTGCCGACGGACGGCGACTACAGCATCTTCATCGATTATGCCGTCACGCCGGACGCTATCGAAAACGTTCTCACGACGCTGCGCGGCATTGCGCCGAAGCGTCTCGTGATGCTCTTCGGCGCCGGCGGTGACCGCGACCGGAAGAAGCGCCCGATCATGGGAAAGATCGCCGCGGACATCGCCGATTTCGTCATCGTCACGAGCGACAATCCGCGCACCGAGGATCCCATGAGCATCATTGAGGAGATCCTGCCCGGCGTGCGGGCTGGCAAAGCGCCCTATAAGGTCATCTGCGACCGGCCGGAGGCGATCCGCTGGGCGATCGACCATCACGAGCCGGGCGACGTGATCCTGCTC